>JAIWOG010000115.1 GCA_020217035.1 Magnetospirillum sp.
GCTCTTCCGTGAACCTGCTGCGCTTCATTAGTCCGTCTCCCTGATGGAACGGACTCTACCTCAGAGTGGGGACATTTGCGGGGAACAGGTCACTCGTTCTCGACCAAAGCCGGAGGCCCACAGTTTTGTGAGCCTTCATCATGACCACCATTCTCGCCCTCGATCTGGGCACCACCACCGGCTGGGCCATGCGGCTCGCCGATGGTGTCGTCGTCTCCGGCACCATGGAATTCCGGTCGGGGCGGTATGAAGGCGGCGGCATGCGCTTCCTTCGTTTCCGGTCCTGGCTCGACCACCTGCTGGACGGCGCTAAGACCATCGACCTGATCCATTTCGAGGAAGTCCGCCGCCACGCCGGGACCGACGCCGCCCACATCTATGGCGGATTCCTCGCCCATTTGTCGGCCTGGTGCGAACTCAAGCACATCCCCTACCAAGGGGTGCCGGTCGGCACCATCAAGCGCCACGCCACCGGCAAGGGCAATGCGGGCAAGGACGCCGTCATCGCCGCCATGCGGACACGCGGCTTCACCCCCGAAGACGACAACGAGGCCGATGCTCTGGCCATCCTGACCTGGGCCATCGACACCCAGGGAGGTGTCCGATGAGATGGCATCCCCCCGGCTTCGGCGGTGAGCGCCGCGATCCTGAAGAGGTGAAACGGAACGGCTGGCTGGAGAAGGGCGTCCTGGTCATCGCCGAAGACGATGACCGCCTGACCTGGCCGGAGCGGGAACTGGTCCGCCAGTTGGGCGCCAAGCTGTACGGCAAACGCTCGTCCCAGGAGGTTCACCATGACTGACCTCCGCTGGACTCCTTCCCTGGTGGAAGAGCGGCTGGCCGAAGCCGCCGATACCCTGCGTCGGCTGCCCGAGGTCCGGATCCAGGGGCACGCCAGCACCTGGCCGCCGTACATCCAGGAATGCTGGTCGGCGGAAGACGTCACGCTTCGCCGCCCGCCACCGTCCGCCGCCGCCATCACCCGCATGGACGAAGCCCTGCAGTGGCTGCGCCTGCTCGATCCCACCGACGCCCGCATCGTCTGGCTGCGGGCCAATGGCGAGCCCTGGAAGGTGGTGTGCTGGAAAGTCGGGCTGGCCCGCTCAGCCGCCAACGAGCATTGGCTGTTCGCGCTGTGCATCATCGCCTGGCAACTGAACGGGCGGCGGGTGCCCCGCAACAGGTCGCGGCGCCAGACCATCACCGACATCCAGGCGGCGCTGCGATGAGAAGCGGAGCGCAAACTGTCCGGCGGACACTTTTCGCTCGGACAGAAGCCGGGCCGCTGGGGCATGATGAACCCATGCTGGCGAGGGGCGGCAAACACGATCATCAAATGATCCGCCGCCCGCCAACGGCGAAAGAATAGAACAGGCCAGGGCGAGGCAGCGCGGATATCGCGGGTCCTCCCTGGCCGAAGCGCTATGCGGGCGGCAACAGCGCCGAGCTTCGCTAGCGACAGCCGAAAAATCAAGGCTACCACCCCGTACCAGTTACCACCCCGGAAGGCGCGTTTGTCCAAGGACAGCGCGCCTTTCGAGCTTTCCGACTGGGTGGTACGGGGGCGGTAGCCAACCCGATAGCCGACCTTCCTGCTACCACCCCTGGACCACCCCGTACCACGGCGACCACCATGCAGCTTGCTCACACCGAGCCGGTATCCCCGGCGCTCGGCTCGATGCCGCTGGTTTACGGCTCGGTGTGCAGCGGAATCGAAGCAGCGACGGCAGCCTGGGAGCCTTTGGGCTGGCGGGCGGCATTCTTCTCCGAGATCGAACCATTCCCCTCCGCCGTGCTGGCCCACCGCCATCCGGCCATCCCCAATCTGGGCGACATGACCGCCATCGACGGTTCGGCGTGGCGGGGCAAGATCGACGTGCTGGTGGGCGGCACGCCCTGTCAGGCGTTCTCGGTGGCGGGGCTGCGCAAGTCGCTGGACGATTCCCGCGGCAACCTTGCCCTCAAATTCGTGGAACTCGCCGATGCCATCGATCCAGCTTGGGTTGTTTGGGAAAACGTCCCGGGAGTCCTCTCCACCCGCGACAACGCCTTCGGATGCCTTCTGGGCGGACTGGCCGGCGAAGATGGTCCGGTCGTCCCGCCAAGGGGCAAATGGTCGGACGCTGGTGTTGTCGTTGGACCCGCGCGCACAGTCGCCTGGCGCGTCCTCGACGCCCAATATTTCGGCCTGGCCCAACGCCGCCGCCGTGTGTTCGTTGTCGCAGGTGCTGGAGACCGGGCCGATCCCGTCCAAGTACTTCTTGAGCGCGAAGGCGTGCGCCGGGATCATCCGCCGCGCCGAGAAACGGAACAAGCTGTTGCCCCCACGCTTGATGCTCGCGCTGGCCGAAGCGGCGAAACGTCTTTCGCCACCAGTGGCGGACTGATCGCCGAGGCGTTCGGCGGTAACAACACCTCCGGCCCCATCGAAATCGCCACTGCGCTCAACGCCTGCGCCTCGGCCAGCGGTCGGATGGATTTCGAGACCGAAACCTTCGTCGCCACCAACGTGTCCTGTGATCTGGCGGAGACCCTGACCACCGGGGCCAACCAGATGACCGGCTTCGTCGGGGATTGCGTCGCCACCACCTTGCGGGCACGCGACCTGTCGCGCGGCGTGGACAGCGACTGCACCGATACGCTGATCGCCCACACCCTGCGGGCCAAATCGAATCTCGCCCATCGGCCCGACATCGACACCCTGGTCACCCATTCCCTACGCGGCGAGGGCTTCGATGCTTCCGAGGACGGGACCGGGCGCGGCACGCCCTTGGTGCCGGTGGCTATTCCCATTCAGGAGGCCGGTGCCCGCACAGGCATCAGCACCACCGATCCCCGCGCCGGAATCGGTATCGGCGGTGACGGCGATCCCATGTTCACGTTGCAGGCGGGCAAACAGCATGCCGTTGCCTTTACGCAGAACCAGCGGAACGAAGTCCGGCACCTGGATGTCGCCGGTGCCCTGGGAGCGGAGCCGGGCACCAAGCAGCAGACCTATGTGGCATTCGACGGCAAGGCCGGCACAGGCTTTCAGTCGGTCGAGGCCGATGGCGTTACCCCGACGCTCCGGGCGATGAATGCCCTGGGCTGCGACAATGCCGGTGGCCAACTGGCAGTCCAACATGGCATGGCGGTGCGCCGCCTGACGCCCCGCGAATGCGAGCGCCTCCAGGGCTTCCCTGACGATTACACCCTCATCCCCTGGCGGCGGAAGGCTGCCCAGGACTGTCCCGACGGCCCGCGCTATCGGGCGCTGGGCAATTCCATGGCCGTGCCGGTAATGGCGTGGCTGGGCCGACGCATCCAGAACGCTGGAAAACGATAATGACCCATCCGCTTCCCGACACGGTCGAGGCTTGGCCCATCGACCGGCTGATCCCCTATGGCCGCAATGCGCGGACCCATTCGGACAGCCAGGTCGCCCAGATCGCCGCCAGCATCGTTGAATTCGGCTGGACCAACCCGGTGCTGGCCGACAGCCAGGGCAACGTCATCGCCGGGCATGGCCGTCTGGCCGCCGCCAAGTCCCTGGGGCTGAATACGGTGCCGGTGGTGATCCTTGACCATATGACCGAGGCCCAGCGCCGTGCCTATATCCTGGCCGACAACAAGTTGGCGCTGAACGCCGGATGGGACGACGAAACTCTGGCGGCGGAATTGCACGCGCTCAATGCCGAGGGCTATGACCTCGACCTGATCGGCTTCTCCGCCGAGGAATTGGACGCCCTGATGGCCCCCCTCGACGACGAAGGCGAAGGCCAGGGCGACGGGGACGAAGACGAAATCCCCGAACCGCCCGCCGATCCGGTGACGCGGCCCGGCGATCTGTGGATCTTGGGCCGCCATCGCCTGCTGTGCGGCGACAGCACCAGCGCCACCGATGTGGAACGTCTGCTGGCCGGGGCCGCGCCGCACCTGATGGTCACCGATCCGCCCTATGGCGTCGAATACGACCCCACCTGGCGCAACGAGGCGGGCGTGTCGTCCACCACCCGCACCGGCAAGGTCGCCAACGACGACCGTGCCGACTGGCGGGAAGCCTGGGCGCTGTTCCCCGGCGAGGTGGCCTATGTCTGGCACGCGGCGATCTTCGCCAAGGTCGTGGCCGACAGCCTGGAGGCCAACGACTTCAAGATCCGCGCCCAGATTATCTGGTCGAAGAACCGCTTCGTCCTGGGGCGCGGCGATTACCATTGGCAGCACGAACCTTGCTGGTATGCCGTGCGTAAAGTCGGCACCGGTCATTGGCAGGGGGCCAGGGATCAGGCCACCATCTGGGCCATCGGCAACAACGGTGACGAGGACGAGGCTACGGTCCACGGCACCCAGAAGCCGGTGGAATGCATGCGCCGTCCGATCCTCAACAACAGCGCCGAGGGCGACGGGGTGTACGAGCCGTTCGCGGGCAGCGGCACCACGGTGATCGCCGCCGAGACCACGGGGCGGGTGTGTTTTGCCATGGAATTGAACCCGGCCTATGCCGACGTGATCGTCGGCCGCTGGCAGAAGCTGACCGGGCAGAAGGCCGTGCTGGAGAGCGATGGCCGGAGTTTCGAGGAAATCGCCGCCGGGAAAGCGGTTAGCGCCGGGTGATCCGGCGCAGCGAAGTCTGATACTTGCAATCGGTGAGCTTCCAGTTCACCGGCTTGCAGCCCAGGCGCAGATCGCGGTTCCAGAATTCCAGAACTTGCCGGTTGCTGTATCCCTTGCCCCGCAGGTACTCGAAATCGGTCTGGCTCCACATCGGATGGTTTTTCATGGCGGTGGTGGGGCGGACGCTCAGGGCCATGTTACTTGGCCTCCCGACCGGCGGCGTAGGCCGCTTCCAGCGCCGCCTTGATCTGCCACACCGCCAGTTCGTGGAAGTCCAGGCTATCGCTCTTGCGGGTGTCCAGGGTTTCCAGGTCCAGGATGGTGGCGGCGATGTTCGCCAGGGCTTCGTCGCGGGTTTGCATCGTTTGGTTCCTCCGTTGTGGTGGAGCCAGTAACGCTCTGGCCCGCAAGCTTATCAAGCCGATTAACCAATCAATTTCAATGGATTAGATGAATGCGCCAAAGCCGCCGCATGTCGCTGGTGGAGGCCGTCGCCAACGTGGTCGTCGGCTACCTTCTGGCGGTGGCGACGCAAGTGGCGGTGTTCCCTTTGTTCGGTGTTCACATCAGCATGGCAGACGACTTCGCCATTGGCGGCATCTTCGCCCTGATCTCCCTGCTGCGCGGTTTCATGCTGCGCCGTATCTTCGAACGCCTCGGATGAACCGGTGTGCGACGAGGGCCGGTGATAGGCCGGCCCTCGATCTTGTCCTTCTGGTGCAGCCTGAAGTCGAGCGCCATCAGGGGAGTTCATCCACACCGGTAACGTAGGCGTCTGCTTTATTCCACGAACCTTCGTCGAGTTCCCACTCGGTGTCGGCGCTTTCAAACAGCTTCGCCAGGGCTGTCGCTTCGACCTGTTCGGGGGACTCCGCCTCGACCTCGATGACGGTGCTTTCGGTTACGTCGCGGGTGACGATCACGCTGTAGCGGGGCATGGCGGCTCCTATTCGGCGATTTTGTACACGCGACCGCGTCCCTCGACCTTTTCGCTGGAGACCTCCAGGCCCAGCTTCTTCTTCAAGGTTCCGGCGATGGCACCCCGCACCGTATGGGCCTGCCAGCCGAAGGCGGCGCAGACCTCGTCGATGCTAGCTCCTTCGGGGCGTTTCAGCATGGCGACCAGAGCCTCCTGTTTGCTGCCTTCGCGAGCCTTGCGCGGCGTGGGTGCGGTTTCGGGTTGGTCGGCCATGTCCGTCGCCGGCTCCTCTTCCGGGGCCGTGTCCGCGCCCGTGTCGGCCTGCATGCCCAACGCCTCGTAGGCGGCGGGCGTGGCCCGCAGGGTGAGCGGATTGCCGTCTTCATCCTCACGCCAGACCGGGGAACCGGGTTCGACGGGGATTTCCTCGGCCAGTTCCTTCTTGATCAGGCTGGTCAGCACCATGTTGACCGCTCCGCCCTTCAAGGTGGCGGTGATGGGCAGCAGGAAACCGCCCTCGCGGGCGCAGGCGGCGGACAGGATAACGGCCTGAGTGTCGGAAAGCTGGGCCATGGGGTGGTACTCCAAGGATGGCGCGGGCCAGTCCCGCCGCCTGTACCACCCCAAGCCCCGCCAGCCTTAAGCCGGTCGGGGCGGAAGGGGAAAAGTCTCCAATCAGTCGACGTCGGCCATGATCTCGAAGTGGGCGACGAAGCCGGTCAGGTAGGGCAGCCCGCTGGGGATGCCGGTCTCACGCGATGTGCGGCGGGTGATTTTCCATTCCATCCAGCGGCTCACAGCCGCTTTGGTTGCCGCCGCAAGCGTCAGCCCGGCGAAAAGCCCGTTGGCGATGTCGTCGGCGAAATGACGCCCGGAGGTGCTGTCGAGAAAATCCCTGACCGCATGGTCGGGGCAGTCCGTGGCGGTCTGGATCGCGGTCATCGCCAAATTCCAGGCTTCGGCCTGATCGGCATGGTCGTGGATGGTTCCAAAGAAGCCCCATTCGCTGTTGTTGGTCGGCAAGCTCATCATTCGGTCTCCCGTTTTTCGTGGGACCATCCATCGCTCTGTCGGGCGATGACATCAACTCGACAACTCGATCATTTCATTGCTTTTTCGGAGTTCCCGTCATGGGGCTGTCGATACGCGCCTACGCGCGGCATCGCGGGGTCAGTCACGTCTCGGTGCTGCGGGCCGCCAAGGCCGGACGCATTCCTCAGGAACCGGACGGCACCATCGACCCGGCCAAGGCGGATGCCGCCTGGGATGCCCAGACCGATCCGGCCCGGAAAGCGCCTTCGGCCCCGGAGAAGGCCACACCGATTCAGCCTGTATCCGTGGCGGTCCAGGCCACATCGTCACCGCCGCCCCAGCGCGATGCTCTGCCCGCGACCGGAACTAACTTCAACCAGGCCCGTACCGCCCACGAAGTCGCCAAGGCGCAGAAGGCTCGTATCCAGGTCCAGCGCCTGAAGGACGAGGTCATCGACCGCGCCAACGCCCTGGCCCTGGTGTTCAAGCTGGCCCGCCAGGAGCGCGATGCCTGGGTGACCTGGCCCGCCCGTGTCGCCGGTCAGATGGCGGCGGAAGCCGGGATCGAGCCGCACACCATGCAGGTGCTGTTGGAAAACCATGTCAGGGCGCATCTGAATGAACTTGCCGATCTCAAGCCGGAGTTCCGCTGAGTTCGACGGCGCGGAGCAGATCCTGGCTGCTTGGTGCGACGGGATGCGGCCCGATCCGCTGCTGACCGTGTCCCAATGGGCCGACCTTCACCGCATGCTGTCGAGCCGGGCCTCGGCGGAACCGGGCCGGTACCGCACCGCCCGCACGCCGTACATGCGCGACATCATGGACGCGCTCTCGCCCACCAGCTCGGTGCAGCGGGTGGTGTTCATGAAAGCCGCTCAGGTGGGCGCCACCGAGGCCGGGTGCTGCTTCATCGGCTTCGTCATTCACCATGCACCGGGACCGATGCTCTGCGTCCAGCCCACGGTGGAAATGGCCAAGCGGGCGTCCCGCCAGCGCATCGACCCGCTGATCGACGAAAGTCCGGCCATCAGGGAACGGGTCAAACCGGCCCGGTCACGGGATGCGGGCAACACCATGCTGTCGAAAGACTTCCCCGGCGGCACTCTGGTGTTGACTGGCGCCAACAGCGCCGTCGGCCTGCGCTCCATGCCCGCCCGTTACCTGTTCCTCGACGAGGTGGATGCCTATCCGGCCTCCGCCGACGAGGAAGGCGACCCGGTGGCGCTGGCCGAAGCCCGATCGCTCACCTTCGCCCACCGCCGCAAGGTGTTCTTGGCCTCCACGCCCACGATCCGGGGCATGTCCCGCATTGAGCGGGAATTCGAGGTCAGCGATCAGCGCCGCTTCTTCGTACCGTGCCCTCATTGCGGGACCATGCAGTGGCTGAAGTTCGAGCGGCTGCGCTGGGACAAGGGGCAATACGGCACCGTCCGCTATGTCTGCGAGGCGTGCGACCAGGATATCGGCGAACACCACAAGGCGGCGATGCTGGTGGCGGGACAATGGCGGGCCACCGCTACTACCACCGACCCGACGCTGGTGGGGTTTCACATCTCGGCGCTCTATTCCCCGCCCGGCTGGCAGTCGTGGCGGGAAATCGCCCGGCTGTGGGAGGCCGCCCAGGGCAATGACGATGCCCTGCGGGTGTTCCGCAACACCGTGCTGGGCGAAACCTGGGTGGAGAGCGGCGAAGCGCCCGATTGGCAGCGCCTCTACGACCGCCGCGAGACCTGGGCCAACGGTATTGTCCCGGCTGGTGGGCTGTTCCTCACCGCCGGGGCCGACGTGCAGAAGGACCGCATCGAGATTGACGTCTGGGCCTGGGGCCGTGGGCTGGAAAGCTGGCTGATCGACCACATCGTCATCGATGGCGGGCCGGAAAAGGCCGAGACCTGGACGGCGCTGGAGGAAATCCTCGGTCGCACTTGGTCTCACGCCAGCGGTGTTGGCCTCAAAATCGCCCGTCTGGCGGTGGATACCGGCTACGAGACCTCGGCGGTCTATACCTGGGGCCGCAAGATGGGCGTCGGCCAGGTCTCGCCGGTCAAGGGCGTCGAGGGTTTCAACCGCTCCAGCCCGGTCTCCGGCCCGACCCTGGTGGATGCTACCGAGGGCGGCAAGAAGGTGCGTCGAGGGGCCAAGCTCTGGACGGTGGCGGTGTCTACCTTCAAGGCGGAAACCTACAGATTTCTGCGACTGGAGCGGCCCACTGACGAGGAACTGGCCGAGGGTCTCCGTTTCCCCGCCGGAACGGTGCATCTGCCATCGTGGGCGGACTCGGAGTGGTGCAAACAGTTCGTCGCCGAGCAGCTGGTGACGGTCAAGAACCGCCGCGGCTTCAGCAAGCTTGAATGGCAGAAGCTGCGTGAGCGCAACGAGGCGCTGGATTGCCGGGTCTATGCCCGCGCCGCCGCCTGGATCGCCGGGGCCGACCGTTGGCCCGAGGCCAAATGGCGCGATCTGGAATCGCAACTGGCTGTTCTCGATCAAAGTCCGCCGGAAGACGCCCATGCGGGCCAGATCCGCCGTCCCCAGACCCGCCGCTCCCGGCGGGTTTTTCATTCCAGCTACATGAGCTGAGCCAGACATGACCCTCGACGAGATGAAGGCCGAGCGCGAGCGCGTGATGGCGCGGCGCAACTCACTGGTGGCCCGCGTCACCGTGGGCGACCGCACCGTCCAGTACGATCTGGCGCAGGCCAACCATGTGCTGGCCGACCTTGACCGCCGCATCGCCATTCTGGAGGGCCGAAAGCCCCGCCGCCGCATCCTGACGGTGGCCGCGACCAAGGGGCTGTGATCATGCTGTCGGCCCTGCGCCGCAAAGTGGGTGCCTGGGTCGGCGGCTTCGAGGCTGGCCTGGGAAACCGGCGCCTGAAGGGGTTTCAGCCCAGCCGCGCCCACGTCAACACCCTGATCGCCGCCGCCGGGCCGGACATCACAGCCCGTGCGCGCCATCTGGTCCGCAACAACGGCTATGCCGCCAATGCCATCGAAAGCTGGGCCGGTAACGTGGTCGGTGCCGGCATCAAGCCGTCGTCACTGATCGCCGATCCCGCCCTGAAGGCCACGGTGCAGAAGCGGTGGCTGGCTTGGACCGACGAGGCCGATGCCGAGGGCCTGACCGACTTCTACGGCCTGCAACGCCGGGCGGCACGGGAAGTGTTCATCGCAGGCGAGGTGTTCTTCCGCTTCCGTCCACGCCGGCCCGAGGACGGCCTGGCGGTGCCGCTGCAATTGCAGATGCTGCCGTCGGAAATGCTGCCGCTGACCAGGAGCGAGACCCTGGCCAACGGCAACCTCATCCGCCAGGGCATCGAGTTCGACCGTATCGGTCGCCGCGTCGCCTACCACTTCCTGCGCCGCCATCCCGGTGATCTCAGCGATCCCGGTCTGGCGGGCGAGACGGTGCGCGTTCCGGCTTCCGAAATCACCCACGTCATGGACCCGGTGGAT
>JAIWOG010000323.1 GCA_020217035.1 Magnetospirillum sp.
GCCGGGCAGCTGCGCGGGGTGTCGCGCTTCGCCCCGGCCATCGTGAAGCTGTTCCTGCTTGATCAGTACGATGACGCTGAGTTGGACCGCAAGAAGGTGGCGGCCATGTACGCGCTGTTCGTCACCACCCCCAGCCCCGGCGAGACCTTCGACATCGCCGAGGATGGTGGCGCGGGCGACCGCACCATGGATGTGCAGCCCGGTCAGGTGGTGATGCTGGAACCGGGCGAGCAGATTCAGACCTCGGCTCCCGCCGATGTGGGCGGATCGTATGAGGCGTTCCAGTACCGCACGCTGTTGCAGATCGCCGCCGCCCTGGGGGTGCCCTACGCCTACCTGTCCAACGACATGCTGAAGGCCAATTACTCCAACTCCCGGCTGGCGCTGTTGGAATTCCGCCGCCGCATCGAGGCGTGGCAGCACGCAATCATGGTGTTCCAGCTTTGCCGCGCCGTCTGGCAGCGGTGGATGGACACCGCCGTGATGTCCGGGGCGCTGGCCATTCCGGGCTATGAGCGGAACCGCACCAGCTTCATCGCCTGTTCCTGGCTGCCGCCGAAATGGGACTGGGTCGATCCGCTGAAGGATGCCCGCGCCGAGATCGAGCAGATCGAGGCGGGCCTGAAAAGCCGCACCCAGGCCCTGGCCGAGCGCGGCTTCGACGCCGAGCAGGTGGACGGGGAAATCGCCGCCGACCGGGACCGGGAACAGCGGCTGGGGCTGAGTTTCGGCTCCACACCGTCACCGCCTCCTGGGGGCGGCGCTCCTATTCAAACGGATCAACGAGCGTGACGCCGGTCGGTTCGAAATGCCGGATGTTGCGGGTGACCACGGTTAGCCCATGTTCCAGGGCGGTGGCGGCGATCAGCAGATCGGCCCCGTCATTGCCGATGCGGGCGCTCAGGCTGCCCCATCGGCGGGCGATCCCGGTGTCCACCGGCAGGATGCGGTCGCCGTAGATTTGAATCGTGCGGTCGAGCCAGGATTCCAACGCTTCGGCGAAGGCGGGATCTTTCCCCCTCTGGCGGACAATGCCTCGCTCGATCTCGCCGATGGTCACCGCGCTCAGGAAGATGTCGTCGGCCGCCTGGCCGGTCAGCCAGCGGACCACGTTGGGGTTTCGGTCCCGCTTGCGCAGTTCGGACAGGACCACGGTGTCGAGCAGAAACATCAGAACTCGACCTCACGCAGCGTGACCGGCTGGCGCTCGAATTCCACATCGCCCTGCGGCATGGCCAGCAGATGATCGACGAACGATGGCGTACCAGCGTCGTGGCGTTGATGCAGCCGCTCGTATTCCTGAACCGACAGGACGACGACAGCGGGCTTTCCACGCTTGGTGACGGTCTGCGGGCGCCCGTGCAGGGCCGCATCGACCACGGCACTGAAACTGTTCTTGGCATCCTGAAGGGACCAGCGCGGTTCCGGCATAGTAATCATCCTGGCCAGATAAACTGTCTAGATAGTGGGGCTGCGCCCCCGTTCTGTCAAGGCGACCTCCCTCCATGCACGATCTGCCCCATCTCGCGACCCGTCTGTACGGGACGCCGCTGCTGCTCGCCCGCAGCAAGCTGGACGTGATCCTGGGCGCATTGGCTCCCCGGCTGGCCGGACAGAGTACTTTCCTGGACGTGGATGCGCTTCCCTCCGCCGAAGTGGCGGTGACGCCCGACGGCATCGCCATCGTGCCGATAATCGGCACCCTGGTGGCGCGTTCCGGCTATCTGGGCGCGGCCAGCGGCCTGACCGCCTATTCCGACATCGCCGATGCCATCGAGGCGGCGGCCACCGATCCCGACATCCGCGCCATCCTGCTGGACGTGGATTCCTCGGGCGGCGAGGTGGGTGGCCTGTTCGATCTGGTCGACCACATCCAGGCCATCCGCGCCCAGTGCGGCAAGCCCATCTGGGCGGTGGCCGATGAAGCGGCCCTGTCGGCGGCCTATGCCATCGCGTGTGTCGCCGACCGCCTTTACGTCACCCAGACCGGCGAGATCGGCTCCATCGGCGTGGTGGCGGTCCACCGCGACGAATCCGGGGCCGACGCCCAGGCCGGGCTGGCCTGGACCTTCGTTCATGCCGGGGCTTGCAAGGTGGACGGCAATCCCCACCAGCCGCTGTCCGACTCCGCCCGCCTCGCTCTCCAGGCCGATGTGGATGCCCTGTACGCGAAATTCACTGCCCTGGTGGCCGAGCGGCGGGGGCTATTTCCCGATGCCGTGCGGGCCACCGAGGCTGCGGTCTATCGCGGCGACCAGGCGGTGGCCGCCGGACTGGCCGACAAGGTTGGCACCCTGCGCGTTGCCCTGGCCGATCTCGGTGTCGTGCTGGCCCGCCCCACAATTTCCCGTCCCATCGCCGCCCGAAAGGAAGTCCCGATGTCCGAATCCCAGGGAGAAGTCCCCATCATGGCGGCTGTGCCGCAGCAGCCTGTCCAGGCCGATGTCGATCTGGAACAGCGCCTGCGCGCCGAATATTCCGAGATCAGCGCCATCTCCGCCCAGGCTGCCCGCCTCGGCATCACCATCGACGCCGCCGACGCCCTGGCCAAGGGCATCCGGCCCGAGGCCCTGCGCCGTACGGTGCTGGATCAGTTGGCGTCGCGCTCCGATGCCGCCGATTTGGTGGCGGCTGCCCCGGCGGGGGCGACGCCCAAGACTGAGTCCGAAAGCCCCATCGTCCGGCGTGCCCGTGACGCTGCCGCCCGTCACGGAGGTTGACCATGCCCGTTCTCGTTGCCTCGCCCACCCTGGGCGACCTGCTGAAGTTCGAACTGAACGCCAGCTACACCCGCGAAACCGTGACGCTGAAAGCGGGCACGTCCTATCCCCTGGGTTCGGTGCTGGGCCGCATCACCGCCAGCGGTGAATACCGCCTGTCCCCCGCCGCCGAGGTGGTCGGTGACGAAGGCGCCGAGGTGGCCGTCGCCGTCCTGCTGGAAGCGGTGGATGCCACCGATGGCGTGGCCACCGGCCTGATCGCCGCCCGTGGCCCGATCATCCTGGCCGATGGCGCCATGGTGCTCGACGCCTCGGTCGACCAGCCCGCCGAACGCACCGCCAAGGTCAGCCAGCTCGCCGCCATGGGCCTGGTTGCCCGCACCACCGTTTGAGGGAAGCCCACGACATGAACGCCATCATCAATCCCTTCGACGCGGGTGGCTATTCGCTCGCTGAAATGACCCAGGCCATCAACCTGCTGCCCAACCTCTACACCCGGCTCGGCCAGATGGGGCTGTTTCGCTTCGAGGGTGTCACCCAGCGCAGCGTCATCATCGAGCAGGCCGAGGGAATCCTCAACCTGCTGCCCACCGTGCCGCTGGGCGGTCCCGCCACCGTCGCCAACCGCGATGCCCGGAGCATGCGCTCCTTCACCGTGCCGTGGATTCCCCATGACGATTCCATCACGCCCCAGGACGTCCAGGGCGTGCGCGGCTTCGGCGTCGCCGACGCCGCCGATCCCCTGGCCACGGTGATGGAGAGGAAGCTGACCCGCATGCGGAGTAAGCACGCCCAGACCAGGGAATTCATGGAGGTCAACGCCCTGAAGGGCGTGGTCCGTGATGGCGGCGGGTCCACCCTGTACGACTACTTCAGCGAATTCGGCCTCACCCGCCAGCAGGTGGATTTCGCCCTCGGCACCGCCACCACCAACGTCCAGGCCAAGATCCGCGACGTATTGCGCAAGGTGGAGACCGAACTGAAGGGCGAGACCATGACCAGCGTGCTGGCCCTGGTCAGCCCGGAATTTTTCGACAAGCTGATCGGCCATGCCAAGGTCGAGCAGGCCTACCAGTACTATTCCTCGACCGGCGCCCAGCCGCTCCGGGAAGACGTGCGTCGCCGCTTCCCCTTCGCCGGCATGGTGTTTGAGGAATACAGCGCCACCGTCACCCTTTCCACCGGCCAGACCGAAACCCTGATCCCGGCGGGCGAAGGCATCGCCTTCCCGCTCGGCACCATGGACACCTTCGTCACCTATGGCGCTCCCGCCAATCTGATCGAGACGGTCAACACCCTGGGCGTGCCCATGTATGCCCGGCAGCTTGCCCGCCAGGACGGCAGCGCCATCGACGTCAAGACCGAGGCGTCCATCCTCCCCGTGAACAAGCGCCCGCGTCTGGCGGTGCGCCTATTCTCGGGCAACTGACCATGACCGCCTTTGCCGACGCCCTCGACGACCTGTTTGCCGATCCGAATATGGTCATCGCCGTCAGCTACCAAGGCCGTCCCGTGCGCGCCCTGGTACGTCGGCCCGACCGCGACCTCGAATTCGCCGACATCTCCATTCATACGGCGACGGCGGTTTTCGAGGTCCGGCGGCGGGATGTTGCACAACCCCAGGCCGGGGACATTATCGTCCATGACGGCGACAGCTTCGTGGTCCAGGGCGAACCCCGCCTGGATGCCGAACGGCTGATCTGGACATTGGACACGAGACCGGCATGAAACTGATGGCGGCCATTTCCGGCGATCTGCGCAGGACCATGGCCGATGAGTTGAAGGTCGCCGAGGAGGCCGTCACCGCCGCCATGCGCCAAGCGGCCGATGGGCTGAAGGCCGATCTCCGCCGTCAGGTCACCGAGGCGGGCATGGGCCAGCGCCTCGCCAATACCTGGCGGGCCGAGCTGTATCCCAAGGGCCAAAAGAGCATCAAACCGGCGGGGTTCGTCTTCACCAGGGCTCCCACCATCATCCGGGCCTTCGACCAGGGTGCGGTGATCAAATCCAGGCATGGTTTCTGGCTGGCGATCCCCACACCCGCCGCCGGAACCGGTGCCCGAGGCAAGCGCATGGCGCCCGGCCTATGGGAACAGATGCACGGCAACCGCCTGCGATTCATTTACCGCCGGGGCGCGCCCTCGCTGCTGGTGGCCGAGAACATGCGGGCCCGCACCGGCAAGCGGGGAGGCTTCGCCAAGGGCAGCGCCTCGGCGCTCCGCTCCGGGCGTGGGATGACCAGTGTGGTGATGTTCATCCTGGTGCCGCAGGTGAGCTTGAAGAAGCGCCTCGACGTGGACGGAGCTGCCGAACGGTGGGCTTCGGCGCTGCCAGAGCTGATCGTCAGGAATTGGCGGAATTAGGGTCCGTAACCGGCGGCATCCCGGCCACGCTATAGCTGGTGCGTTTGCTGCCGCCTGGATTGCGGACCAGAATGCCCCGTTCCAGCAGGTCATTGATGTCGCGTTGCGCGGTGTCGATCGAGCATTTGCCGATGGCGGCCCATTTCTTGGCGGAAAGGTTGCCCTCGAATCCGTCCATGAAGCGATTGAGGACGGCCTTCTGCCGGGCCGACATCGGTTCGGAGGTGAAGCGCCGCCAGAATTCAGCTTTGCCCAGCACACCCTGGGCCGCCACTTCGGCGGCATCGATCGCCCTTCCATAGCATTGGACGAACCAGGACAGCCACGCGGTGACGTCGAGGCTGCCGCGCTGGGTCCGTTCCAGGATTTCGTAGTAATGGCTGCGTTCCCGCTGAATTTGCGCCGACATGCTGTAGAAGCGCTGGCCAGTGCCCTCCATCTGGGCCAGGGCGAGATCGGCGATGGTGCGGGCAATGCGGCCATTGCCGTCGTCGAACGGGTGGATCGTCACGAACCACAGATGGGCGATGCCACTGCGCAGCAGGCCGTCCATTGGCGGGGTTTGATTGAACCATGCCAGAAACTGCTCGATTTCGCTCCCGACCCGGTTGGCCGGTGGGGCTTCATAATGGACCTTGGGGCGTTCAATCGGGCCGGACACCACCTGCATCGGGCCGGCACTGTCGGTGCGCCAGTCGCCAATGGTGATCTTGTGCAGACCGGACCACCCGGTCGGGAAGAGCGCGGCATGCCACCCGAAAAGCCGTTGCTGTGCCAGGGGCGAAGCATGGTTGCGCAGGGCATCGAGCATCATCTCGACGATGCCGTCGATTTTGCGATCCGGGGGCAGCACGCCGCCGTCCGGCAGCCCTAAACGCCGGGCCACCGAGGAGCGGACGCTGGCCATATCCAGCCGTTCGCCTTCGATCTCCGAGGTCTTGATCACGTCTTCGGTGGTGGCCCGGAGTTCCGCCTCGCACTGAAGGTCGAAACCGAGACGCTGCATCTGGCCGAGCAGATGCCCCTGCTTATGGCGGGCTTCTGCCAGGGGCATCAGCAACGCTTGAGCATCCCAGCGGAATTGGGGCCAGTCGTCTTCCCTCCAGATGTACACGGCATTTCTCCGCAGAAGTTACGGAGAATATGGCGTCATTCGCCGCAGGCAGCAACGCAATTCACCGCACATCATGCGGAGAATGTTGAGCCATTCGCCGCATGAGCAGTTATTTGAGGTCGGAAAAGCATGGCCAGTGTTCGCGAACAGATCCTTACTGCCTTGCTGGCACGGCTGGAAACCGTCCCCGGTGCCACGGCCAAGCGGGAAGCGCCGTTGCCCGAGACGGTGCCTGCCGGTGGCCTGATCATCCTGCGCGATGGCGACCCCGGCGACCCGGAGGTGATCTTGTCGCCGGTGACTTACCTGTGGGAACACCAGACCGAGATCGAGGTCATCCTCCAGCGCGGCCGGGATGACGACAGTGTCGCATTGGACGCACTGCTGATGGCGGTGGGGGCGGCTCTGGCTGCCGACCGTTCCCTCGGCGGTCTGGCGGAATGGCTGGACTGGGGCGCCCCCAAGACTTCCGGCCTCGCCATTGACGGTGCCGCCTCCCTGCGCGGCGCCACCGTGCTCGTCACCATCCATTACGCCAGCCCAGATCCGCTGGGCTAATTTCCAATCCATCAAGGACTCCGATCATGGGCAAGACGCGCGCTTACGGCGCCGATTGCGTGCTGCTGGCTGCCTTCGAGGCGGGCTACGGCGTGCTTCCGGCCGACGGCTATACCCGGCTGTCGTTCAAGGAATGCAGCCTGGGGGCCGAGCGTCCGCTGGGCTACGACCCGCTGCTGGGTCAGGGCCGTGACGCCCAGGATCCCTATTACGAGGCGGTCAAGGACGAGGGCGATGTCGGCATTCCCCTCGACACAAGGGCGCTGGGGTTCTGGCTGAAGGGGCTGTTTGGCGCTCCCGCCACCACGGGCGATGCTGACACCGGTTTCACCCATGTCTTCACCTCGGGCCTCGACCTGCCCAGCCTAGCGCTGGAGATCGGCCACGCCAAGCTGGCCACGCCCAAGTTCTTCCGCCATGCCGGAGCCAAGCTGGACAAGTTGGCCTTCGACATGGCCCGTTCCGGCGCCGCCAACGCCACTATCTCGGTGGTCGCCCAGGGCGAGGTGGAGACCACCAGCACCATCGACGCCACCCCGGCCAGTTTCCCCCTGAAACGCTTCAGCCAGGGCAGCGGCACCATCCGGGTCGGCGGCGGCCAACTGGCCAACGTGGTGGGCGGCAAGCTGTCGTTTTCCAACAATCTGGAGCGGGTCGAGACCATCCGTGCTGACGGCCTGATCGACGGCGTGGACGAGACCGAGGCCACCGCCGAAGGCTCGGTGGACATCCGCTTCGGCACCGACACCACGCTGACCGCCGCCATCGCCACCGAAAGCCCGGTGGAGATGGAATACGGCTTCACCATTCCGGGCTCGGCCTTCGCGCTCACTTTCCATCTGCCCCGCGTCTTTCTGCCGAAAAAGAAACAGGAAATCAAAGGCCCCGGCGGTATCCAGGCCAGCTACGACTGGCGCGCCGCCCGCGATCCGGGGACCGGCTACCTGCTACGGGTCACCCTGGTCAACGACGTGGCGGGGTATTGATCATGATCCGCCTGACCATCCCCAAGGAACCATACTGGCTCGATCTGCCCCACGGGGTGCGGGTGTTCGTTCGTCCCCTGACCACGGCGGTGTACGAGGCCGCCCGGTCGCGTGGCTGGCGCATGGCCCGCGCCATCGCCGCCGAGCATGCCGACCTCAAGGCGGCCGGGGCCGATATCACCGGTCTGCCGGACCTGTCCGACGAAGACGCTCTGGCCGGGCTGTCGCAGATGCTGTTCGCCCAAGGGCTGGCCCGCTCCGCCATCACCAAGTGGGACGGCGTGCTGGACGGCGATGACCAGCCCGCCGAGATCACCGATGCCGCCATCGCCGACCTGATGCAGTTGCCGCGCATGGCCGAGTCCTTCGTCGTCCAATACACCGAAACCCATGAAGCGGTGATCGCCGAGGGAAACGTCTCCAGGCCCGCGCCGAATGGCACTTCGGCGGCGGGCCGGAATACTGCCGAGGCTGCGGCGGAAACTGCGACTGCCCCTACGACCGCAACGCCCCCCTGACCGAAGCGGGCTGGCAGGCTTGGGAATTGCTGACCGGCAATTTCGGCACCATCCGCCTTGGCCCCCGTGGCGGCATCACCGGCCTCGACCTTCCGGCCCTGCTGATCCAAGCCGAGGTGCTGGGTTACGACCAGCCCTTGTTGGCGCGGCTGCTGCCCTTTGCCGAGCGGGGAATGGTGACCGGTTCCGCCAAGGTTCAAACCGAGACCTGACCGATGGCCACCAAATCCGTCTCCATCCGCCTGTCCTTGCAGGACGGCGAAACCGTCCGCCGCGCCCTGTTGCAACTGGGCGAGGATGGCCAGAAGGCGCTGGCCCGGATCGAGGGGGCAGCCCAGCCTGCCTCCAAGTCGCTGCTGGCCATGAACGCCGCCAGCCAGGATATCCAGGGCGGCATGGCGGCATTCGCCTCGCGCCTCGGTCCCATCGGCTCGGTGATGATGGCGCTGGGACCGGCGGGGCTGGCGGCGGGCGCGGCCATCGGCTTCTTTGGCAAGGCCATGGTCGAGTCCACCATCAAGGTGGAAAGCCTGGAGGCCCGGCTGAAGGGATTGGTCGGCGCGGCGGCGCTCACCGAAACCACCTCGTATCTCTATGCTCAGGCCCAGAAGACCGGCACCGCCCTGGAGACGGTGATCAGCGCCTATTCCCGGCTGGCCGCGTTGCAGAAGGCCGGAATCATCACCACCGGGGAAAGCCGGGCGCTGCTGGAGGGATTCCAGTCCACCGCCATTGCGCTGGGCGCCTCTTCCGAGCAGTTGGAGCAATCGCTGTTCGGTCTGGCCCAGGGGTTGTCGTCCGGCACGCTCCGGGCCGAGGAACTGAACCAGATCGTCGAGCCCATGCCGGGGCTGTTGCAGGCCCTGGATCGGGCCGCCGGTCTGCCTTCGGGCGGGTTCCGGCAGATGGTGACCCAGGGCAAGGTGACGGCGGACTTCTTCCGCGACACCCTGATCACGGCGCTCAAGGGCTTCGATGCTGCCGCTCTGGAAAGCGCCGACACGGCCGAGCGATCCTTCACCCGCATGGCCAACGCTTGGCAGGGCTTCACCAACGCGCCCTGGCTGCGCGGCATCCTGTCGGGTGGCGCCAATGCCGGTGCGGCGGCACTGGAATCCCTGACGCCCGGCACGTCGTCGCTTCAGTCCCGGCTGTCGGAATTGGACAAGCGTATTGCCGCCCTGGGCGGCGAACAGGCGCTGGACAAGCCGCTGCCTGCCGGCACCCACTCGGTGGTCGTTCAGGCGGTCAGGGAGGAGAACGAGGAACTGCGCCGTCTGCTGGCCGAGCGCCAAGTCATCGCCGACGATCTGGACGAGATCACCCGCAAGCGGGCAGGGCTGGAAGCCCAGGCCAAGATGCAGCGCGACCAGATTCGCGCCGAACAGCGCGAACCCACCTATGTGGAGAAGCTGGCCGATCTGAAGTTCGAGGTGGAATGGCAGGAGAAGCTCAACGCGGCCCGCGCCGCCGGCAATGCCGAGTTCACCCGCACCAAGGCCCAGTACGACGCTGCGAAGGGCTTTCGCCAGCTTGAAAAGGAACTGTTCCAGCAGGGCGGTGTGTATCGCACCCCGGCCAAGGAGCAGGAAATCCGCGACATGCTGGCCCGCGAGGCCACCGCCAAGGGAGCGGGCGAGATGTCCGCCCAGGCCCAGGCCGAGGTGCTGGGCCTCGACATCCAGGCCCGTGGCCAGGAGCGTCTTGCACTGGCGGCCCGCGAAGGCGGCCGCGCCCAGAT
>JAIWOG010000116.1 GCA_020217035.1 Magnetospirillum sp.
CGACGCCGCCCGCGCCGTCAAGGTGCTGGAATTCGCCTTCAAGAACGGCGGCATTGCGGTCGCCGCCTATGACCAAGCCCTGCGCCGCATCGACGATGCCAAACTGCTGGAGCAGAAGAACGGCCTGATCCGCTCGCTGGAGCAGGAATCCGCCGCCAATGACCGGCTTGCGGATGCTGCCCGTGGCTCGGTGGCCGACACCATTCTGGCGGAGCGCACCAACTGGCTGGCCGAACAGGCGGCCAAGGGGCTGACCGACGCCAATGGCGAACTGGCTCAGTCCTATGCCCAGGTACAGAAATCCCGCGCCAGCAGCGATGCCGCCCGTGCCATCGCCGATCTGGAACGCGAGATCGACGCCCAGGTGCGTCTGGCCGAGGCGGTGCGCAGCGGCGACCGCAGCAAAGTCCGCGACGTAACCATCGACAATGACGTGGCCAAGTTCGTCCGCAGCCGCAAGCTGGCCGAGGACGATCCCAAGGTCGACGAATACCGGGCGGCCCGGTCGCGTCAATATGCCGAAGCCGTCAAGGACGAGGCCCAGCAGACCAATCTGGCCTACGACGCCACATTGCGGTTCAAGGACGAACTGGCAAAGCTGAACGAGCAGCGGGCCTCGGGCGCCCTCACAGAGGAAGCCTACGCCCGCCGCTACCAGGAACTGGAGCAGGACAAGCTGGCCGCCAGCCGGGAATGGCAGGATGGCGCCATCCGGGCCGTCCGTGCCTATGCCGACGAAGCCACCAATGCCGCCGCATCCGCCGAACGGGTGATGAACGGCATGCTGAAGTCGTCCGAGGACGCCTTCGTGCAATGGGCCACCACCGGCAAACTGGCGGCGGGCGATTTGTTCAACACCCTGGCGGAAGAGGCCCTGCGGGCGGCCTGGCGTATGGCGGTGATCACCCCGCTGTTCGGCGGGGCCTCCGGCGGCCTGTTCGGTGGCCTGATCGCCGGGATCGGCAGCTTGTTCACCGGTACCGCGTCGGCCGGAAGCAGCGGTGGCTCGGTCCCCGTGCCCAGTACCGGCAACTTCGCCATCGCCCATACCGGCGGCTTGATCGGCCTCGACCGGCTTCAGACTCGCACAACCAGCGCCTCGGTGTTCGCCGGGGCGCCCAAGTATCACGGTGGCGGGTTGGTGGCGGGTGAACGCCCCATCATCGCCCGCGTCGGCGAGGGAGTGTTCACACCCCGGCAGATGGACAATGCCGACCGCCTGCTGGGCGCGGCGCTGTCCCGTCCGGCGGCGGCAACCAACGTGCAGGTCACCGTCCACAACAATGCGGGCGGCACCGAGGCCAAGGCCCAATGGTCACAGGGTGCGGACGGCAGTGTCCAGATCGACATCTTCGTCGAGGAAATCGAAGGCCGCATGAACCGCCGCATCGCCCGCGGTGAAGGCATGGCCCCGATGCTGGAACAGCGTTATGGCCTCAACCCGGTGGCGGGAAGCTATCGGTGACCGGGGCCGTCCCGATCAGAATTTTTGCGGACGCTGTTCAATACGGTGGCGTTGGACTGAATGCGGATCGGTCTTGAAGGAAACGGCCTGAACGTGATGGACGCTTAATGATCCGAGATCCAATTTGAGTGTTGGTTCACGATGGTCACCATCGGGAGACCAATGCGGAAAAATTCGATGCCTGAGTTTAGGGAACTCGTCATCCTGCTGCTTGGGCGACACCCTCTCCCACACGGTGTAATCGATCTCCGGGCCGTCTTCCGTCGATTCATATAGGTGGGCGTTCACCTTCGTGCCTGATGGCAAATCAATCGGTTCAACCAAAGCCGATTTATGAAACATGACAACGTTGAAGCCATTTTTCTGCCCCTGTACAGACCGATAAATGATGCCGTCCAAAGGCGGGCTGGCATCCGCCGCGAGGTAATCGGCGATGGCCTGAGTCACCAAATAGTCGAAAGGCTCGTCATCGGGCATGACCGGCATGGTGATCCGGTAGCTCAGGCGTTTTAGGAATTCTGCCCGTTCAAGGCGGCGGATATACGTTGGATCGAAGCAGCTGCCTGAAACGCTCACTGATTGCAGAGCTTCAACGTCGAGCAGCTTCACCGGATGGATAAAATCGAAGCGTCCAATCACCACTCTGCTGCCGACCGGCGGCCTCACCTCGCCAAGAGCAACATCCGGGGAGGAGGCACCATAGAAGACGGAAACCCCACGGGCATTCATGCGTCCTGCGGCAGCGACCCGATGGGGCGGGGAGCCGATTTCCTTATCGGGATGTTCCAACGCTAGCTGAAGCCTCTCGTCGCTTTGGAAAACTCGAGCGCGGTACAGCCCGGTTAGCTTTGTCCCGGCTCCAGCCTGGACAATAATCTCCTTTCCATCCCAGGTCTGATGATCGGCAAGACCCTCAAAAATCGAACTCAGCACCGCGTGGGCCGAGCGGTTGAAAAACCGGGCCTCCATTTTGATCTGGCGCTCAAAATCGAGCCATTCTGCGTTCAGCTCCACATCTTTGGGCGAGACCTGGACGTAATGCGCGTCCGCGTCGAACGGCCCTTCTTCGCCCATTTGGGCCATTTCCATGTCCCAGTGCCGGTCTTCGAGAAGCGCACGGATATCCTCCGCCGGTTCCTCGTCGATTTCCGCGGTATCACCGATCACGTCCGTGACGCGATCTCCCTCGCGCTCCCAGTCGTAGTCGCCGTCCTTCATCATCGCGTACTCGAAACCGGACGGCTCATTGGCGCTCAACCGGAAATGATGCTCGAAAGCCGTCTCGACCAGATCCGCCAGTTCCTCGATGGAAAAGGTCTTTCCGTCTGCCCCGCAATATGAACAGGCCGCGTCCTCTCCGTGAGTTTCAATTTCGGCCTTGAGAAAGCTTTCTCCGACGCACTCGGAGCACAAACGCCGGGATTGCGGATCCGATTCTTCATCATTCATCTCAGTCACCTTGCATCCCGTCCAATCCCAGATGGTCCCTCAATGATGATTGAGGAGCCGAGCCTGGACAACCGGTGGAATTGCCCGGATTCGCCATGACCACGCTTGTCTCCTGGCCCGCCCGGCTGCCGTTGCCGACCTATGACGGCTACGCCCTGGAACCGGAGGCCGCCACCGCCCGCACCGACATGGAGGCGGGGCCGGCCCGGCAGCGGCGGCGCTATACCGGCACGCCCACCCGCATTCCGGTGCGCTGGCGCTTATCGGCGCTGGAATTCGCCACCTTCGAGGCGTGGTTCCGTCTCAAGCTGGCCGATGGCACCGACTGGTTCGCCATCGATCTGCTGGGCGGGATCGGCATCGCGGGACATGAGGCCCGTTTCGTGGCCCAAAGTGATACGCCCTATCGCGCGGTGCCGGGTCGTGGCGGGGTCTGGATCGTCACCTCTGCGCTGGAGGTAAGCCAGCGCCCGATACTCGACGAGGCCATGCTGGACATCCTGCTGGCCGAGGATCTGGCCGGCCTGCTCACCGCCTTCGACGGCCTGCATGCCGCTGTTCACCATACGCTTCCCCACCTCACGCCCTGGTGACCGCCATGACCCTGCAATCGGAATTGTCTGCCGCCATCGCCAGGGTGACGGCAGATGGGGCGTTGCTACACCAGATCGTCCATGGCCCCGCCGACGGCGCTGTCGTCACCGAGGGCGGGACAGTCAAGACCGTGGCCGCCGTGCAGGCGGACATCGCTGCCGCCCTTGTCCAGGAAAAGGCCAAGGCAGTCGCCGCCGCCGACATCCTCGACCGCATGGCCAACGGCCCGGCGACCGGAGCCGACAGTCTGGTCGAGACCGCCTCCGGGCCGGTGAAGACGCTGCAACGGGCCATCGCCGATCTGGAGTCCCTGTACGCCGCCACGCCCGTCGGCGAGAGCCTGGGCCAAATCCAGACCGCCCTGGCCGAAGCCAGCACATTGCTCGGTCAGGTGCAGGCCGAGGCGGCACAAATTTCCGGGGTGGCGGATCAGACCGCCCATGCCGTCGGCACCGCCCTGGCGGCGCAAAGCGCCTGCGAACAGGCCGCCGCATCCGCTGCATCCGCCGCCCAACTGGCTGGCGATCAGGCGGAGCAGGCCCGCTCGATCATGACCTCGTTGTCCGACCTCGGCCTGGATGGCGGCGACATCGCCGAAATCCATGCCCTTTGGGAAGAGGCCACCCTGCTCGGCCTCGATCTGCTGTAGGAGACATCCCCTTGTCCATGTCGTCCCTTCACTCGCTCCTCGAGGCCATCAAGGGGCGGGGCCAGACGCTTGCGTCCGTCGAGGGTACCGGAGCCGCCTCCGCCCGCGACCTCGTCTATCTCGCCAAGGCGGTGGAAGCCATGGTCGGTGCCGACGCCCTGCTGGATCTGCTCGACACCGCCGGTCGTCCAGCGGAGATCGTCGTACTGCCGTCCCCCGGCACCGCAACCATCACCCTGACCGCCGATCAGGTCAGCCGCGACGTGGTGGTGCTGCGCCCCGACCAGGGTGCCTATACCGCAACAGCCGCAATCCTGGTGGCGCCGTCGCGGGGATGGGCCGCCGTGTTCGACAACGAGCTGGCGATCCCGCTGCGGGTCAAGACCGCCACCCAGACCGATCCGGTGGAGATTGCCCCGGGCCGCAAGGGCTGGCTGTTCTGCGATGGCTCGGTGGTCGACCATGTGTTCGACGTTGCGGCGGCGGTGGCCGCCGCAACCTCGCCGCTGGCGATGCGCGGCGACCTCTATGTGCGGGACGGCTCGGGCAATGCCCGGCTGCCGTTGGGGGCTGCCTCCCGCTTCCTCGGCTCGGACGGTACCGATCCCAAATGGCTGCTGCCGCCGGGACGCCCCAACGTGCGGGCCAAATATCTCGCCAACGACTTTATCGCTCGTGATGGCGACGACAACCTGATCCCCGGCGGTACGGCCGTTTCGCTGACGGCGACGCCCAGGCTGGGCAACCTGATCACCAACGCGGCCGTGTTTCCCGATCACGCCAATATCGGCATCTGGGACGCGGACAGCCAGTCCTGCATGACCTCCATCTATCGCGGCATGGCGGCGGTGTTCCAGGACGGCGGCCTTTCGGTGTGGGGCAATTCCAATTCGGGACGCAACGGCGATCCCAACGGTTCGCACTGGCCCCACTTCCAGCCTGCGCTATACCGCACCACCAACGAGGGGCATCTGCTCGGCGAGACGCTGACCGATTCCGCCATCAAGCAGATCTACGGCAATTACGGCACCACCATGATCCTGCTGGAGAACGGCGAGCTGTATGCCACCGGCTATGGCGGCCACGGCCAGCAGGGCGACGGCACCACGTCGAGCAAGTCGTTCTTCCAGCGTATCGTCTTTCCCGGCGATGCCGGTCCCGTCCGCTACGTGGTGTCCACCTGCATGACCGGGCCGGACAGCAGCGCCGCCTTTTACGCCCTGATGGAGGACGGCGACGTCTATTCCTGGGGCTACAACGGCTATGGCCAGCTTGGCCTGGGCGACGGCACCAACCGGACCATGCCGACCAAGATCGCGGCCTTCGACCGCAACGTCCAATGCATCGTGGCGGCGGGCGCCTCCTACGGCTTCGCTCATTTCGTCACCATCGACAACCGCCTGTTCGCCTGCGGCTATAACGGCTACGGCAATCTGGGGGACGGCACCACCGCCAACAAAGCTGCCCCGGTGCTGATCGATGCCGGGCCGGTGGTGAAATGCGCCAATACCGGCTACGGCTCGTTCAACTTCGCCTTCTACATCAAGGCGGATGGCAAGCTTTATGCCATGGGCTTCAATGAAAGCGGCCAGTTGGGGGACAATTCCACCACCAACCGCGCCAGCCCCGTCCTGGTCAGCAATCTCGGCCTGACCGATCCGACCAAGGTGATCGACATCTGGGCTTATGGCGCCCGCTACGGTGCCGGCGCCTTCGCGCTGGCCAAGAACGGGCAGTTTTGGGCGTGGGGCAGCAACGTCAATGGTCAGTTGGGTCTGGGCGACACCACCAGCCGTCCGGCCCCCGCCCTGGTGCCGGGCGTCGAGCACGTTTCGCAGGTCGTCTCGCCGACCACCGGGATCAGCCAAGGCACCCAGTACCACTACAACAACGTGATGATCCTGCGGCACGCCAATGCCGCCGACCGCATCACGCGGCGCAACGGCTATCCCATGACGGCGGGTTGGGGCGGCGCATTCATGGGCACTCCCAACGCATCGAACCCGACCACCGCCTTCAAGTATGTCGGCTTCCCGCCGAAATACCATGGCCGCATCCGCCGTATCGGCTGCTCGGGCTACCACGACGGCACCGGTAACGCCGAGCAGGACGCCTACGCCCTGGCCATGGACGGCACTGTCTTCGCCTGGGGACCGTCCAGCAACTACTCGCTCGGCGACTGGATGAACACCTCCAGCATCTGCCCCCAGCCCCTGAAATTCTGACCGGAGGAAACAGGCCATGAAGGTTTACGCCTATACCCCCGCCGATGGCCGCCACTGGCTGCCGGCGCAGCACTACGAATCCCTCGGCCAGTGCGGCGGCAAGCACTACTTCGCCATCCCCGACGACGCGGAAATCCCCGAGCAGCCCGAGGAAATCGGCTTCGGCCAAATCACCGATGCCGACGAACTTCGTCAGGTGGTTGAGACCGCGCCTTACTTCTTCCGCTGGCGCGGCAGCGCCGATCTGACCGCTGAGGCGGCCAAGGTCGGCATCGTGCTGGAGTGATCAGCATGGCTGCGGAACAGCCCCCGGACATCTGGGCCGGTGTCGCCACCCAGTATGTCGGCGCCTGGGGGCAGGCCGCGCCCATGGTGCAGATCGCCGCCATCATCGCCGTGGTGATCGTGGTGGCGATCCTGGCCTGGGCGTGGTCGAGAAAGAAAGCGGGGCACGAAACCACGGGCATCCCGGTCGAAGCCTTCGCCCATGTGGTGGAGGAACAGGCTCGCCAGACCGAGGCCCTGCGCTCGGCGGTCGAAGGGCTGTCCGAGATTGTCCACCAAATCCGCCTGCTGCTGGAAGCCCGCACCCTTTGCCCCTATGGCGAGGACCGGCGCGATGCCTGATCCGTCTCTCAGCCAGGCGCTGAAAGAAGCCTTCGCCTCCGCCCCCTCCGACACGGTGATCTTGGACACGCTGGAAATCTGGCATCCCAGCTTCACCGAGCCGATCCGGGTGGTGCGCGACCACGCCGACCTCATCGCCCGGCTGGAGGCCGGTGCCCCCCGTGACGGTGGCCGCGCGGTCACCTTCACTGCTCTGGCCTTCGACTTCTCACCGCCGCCGGTGGATACCGCCCCGGTCCCCGAAATCACCCTGTCCCTCGACAATGTAGGACAGGAACTGGCCGACGCCCTGGAAGCCGCCGCCATCAGCCAGGATGTGATCGAGGTCACCTGGCGTCCCTATCTCTCCACCGACCTGGAGGGGCCGCACATGGACCCGCCGATCACGCTCACGCTGACCGAGGTCGAAGCCGACACCCTGCGTGTCACAGGCCGAGCCCGCATGCTCGATATCGGCAACAAGGCGTTCCCCTCCATTACCTACACCGCTCGGCGCTTTCCCGGTCTGGCGCGGTGATTGTCGCAGGGCGCTGCCCTGCACCCGCCAGGGACTCGGTCCCTGGACCCCATTCCCAAAGAGGCAATTCATGCATTGGGCTGCCGCCTATATCGGCCTGCCGTGGTCACCCCATGGCCGGGGGCCGGACCTGTTCAATTGCTGGGAATTTGTCCGGGCGGTGCAGGCCCGGCATTTCAGCCGCGTCCTGCCCGACATCGCCAATCCCGAAGACATGCTGGCCATGGGCCGCACCTTCCGCGACCACCCCGAGCGGCTGCGCTGGGCCAGGATCTCTGTTCCTTTGGAGGGCGATTGCGTCCTGCTGCGTCGGTCCCGCCATCCCATCCATGTGGGTGTCTGGCTCGACGTGGATGGCGGCGGCGTCCTGCACTGCGCCGAGGATTCCGGGGTGGTGTTCCAGCGTCCCGACGCCCTTCGCCTCAATGGCTGGGCGATCGAGGGCTTCTACCGGTTCTCGCCATGACCGCTTCCGTCATCATCGTCACCAACCCGTTCGAGCCGGTGACCAGCCGCTCGGTCCATGCCATCGAGGCGGGGCTGACCGTGGGGGCCTTGCTGCTCGATTGCGGCATCGCCGAGGAAAGCTGGGCCACCGGGCCGGAAATCCGCATCGGCACCGATATGGTGCCGGCGGACGTCTATGCCCTGCGGGTCATCGGCAAAGGCGACATCGTCACCGTGATCCGCTGGCCCATGGGCGGCGGTGGCGGTGGGGGCGGCGGCAAGAACCCGCTGCGCACGGTGCTGACCATCGCCGTTCTGGTCGCCTCCATCTATCTCGGGCCGATGGCGGCGGTCGCCATGGGCTATACCGCCACCGGTACCGCCGCCGCCATGGCTACCGCCGCCATCGCCATGGTCGGCTCGGTGCTGGTCAACACCGTGGTCCCGGCGCCCAAGCCTTCCATCCCCTCCATGAGTTGGGGCGGCAGCGGCGCCATCCCGGCGGCCAGCCCCACCTACAGCTTGCAGGCCCAGGGCAACCAAGCCCGCCTGGGGCAGCCCATCCCGGTCATCTATGGCCGCCACCTGATCTATCCTGATCTGGCCTCCGAGCCGTACCAGGATTACGTTGGCGGCGAGCAGTTCCTCTATCAGCTTCACGTCATCGGTCAGGGCGAATACGAGATCGGACAGATCCGTATCGAGGACACGCCCATCTCGTCCTTCGAGGAAGTGCAGACCGAGATCGTGCCGCCCGGTGGAAGGGTAACGCTGTTCGACCCGGACGTGATCACCGCCGCAGAAGTGGCCGGCCAGGAACTGGTCGCCCCCAATCTGTTGGCTTCCGGCGACGATGGCTTCGTCGGACCGTTCACCGCCAATCCGGTGGACACCTCGGCGGGGGCGTTGGGCATCGACGTCGTCATGCCGCGCGGCCTCTATTACGCCAATGACGGCGGCGGTCTCGATACCCGCACCGTTCAGTGGCGGGTGGATGCACGTCCTGTCGACGAGAACGGCGATCCGCTGGCCGAGTGGTCGGTGCTCGGCAATGAAAGCCAAACCGCCGCCACCAACAGCGCGATCCGTCTGTCCTACCGTTACACCGTGGCGCCCGGCCGTTACGAGGTGCGCCTCAAACGCCTGGACACCAAGGACACCGCCGAGCGGGCCGGTCACGAAATTCGTTGGGCGGCGCTGCGGGCCTATCTCATCGGCCAGCCCGATTTCGGCGCCGTCACCTTGCTGGCGGTGAAGATGCGGGCCACCGACAATCTGTCGCAACGCTCCAGCCGCATGATCAACGTCATCGCCACTCGCAAGCTGCCGGTGTGGTCGGCCAGCGGGGGATGGTCCGTGCCCCAGACGACCCGTTCCATCGCCTGGGCCTTCGCCGACGCCTGCAAGGCCCAGTACGGCGGCAAGCTGGCCGATGCCCGCATCGACCTGAAGGCTCTGCTGGCCCTGGATGCCGTCTGGACCGCCCGCGGCGACAGTTTCGACGCAGTGTTCGACACCAGCATGACGGTGTGGGAGGCGTTGACCCGCATTGCCCGCTGCGGCCGGGCCGTGCCCATCCAGCAGGGCGGCATCGTGCGGATCATCCGCGACCAGCCCCAGGCCATCCCGGTGGCCATGTTCGGGCCGCGCAACATCGTCAAAGGCTCATTCAAGATCAAATACGTCATGCCGGGCGAGGACACCGCCGACGCGGTGACGGTGGAGTATTTCTCGTCCCGCACCTGGAAGCCCGACGAGACCACGGCCAAGCTGCCCGACAGCCAGGGCGACAATCCGGCCAAGGTCAACCTGTTCGGCTGTACCGGCAAGGACCACGCCCAGCGGGAAGGTCTCTACATCGCCGCCAACAACCGCTACCGCCGCCGTCTGGTCACCTTCCGCACCGAGTTGGAGGGCATGATCCCCACCTACGGCGATCTGGTCGCCGTCACCCACGACATGCCTCGCTGGGGCCTGGGCGGTGAGGTGATCGGCCACCAGGGCGACGTTCTGGCCTTGTCCGAGCC
>JAIWOG010000117.1 GCA_020217035.1 Magnetospirillum sp.
GGTGGAGTGGACCGAGGGCGCCACTCATTACTTGGCGCTGCGCCGCCGGGACGGTGGGCTGGCCGGGCCGTTCCGGGTGGAGGCCGTGCCGGATGATCACGCCAAAGTCCGGGTCCTCGATCCCCTGACCGTCACCCCGTATGTCGGCGGCTCCGAGGAGCGGACGTATTTCAGCTTCGGCCCCGGCCAAGCCTGGGCGCAGCCCGCCCGGGTGCTCGGCATCCGCCCCCGTGGTGGGCAGGTGGAAATCTCCGCCGTCGCCGAAGATTCCCGTGTGCATGTGAACTGATTGCGGGGCGCTGCCCCGTGCCCCGCCAAAGGCCGAGAGGCCATTGGAACCCGATCCTTTTCTGGCCGCCTATCCGGGCGGCCATTTTTGTTGGAGACAGCCTATGACCAAGACCTGCACCGTGCCGCGCGGTATCCGCCTGAACAATCCCGGCAACATCAAGGAATCGCCCGGCGACAAGACCCAATGGCAGGGCGAACGGGCCACCGACGACGATCCGGTGTTCGAGGAATTCGTCAGCCCCGAGGCTGGTATCCGGGCGCTGGCCCGCATCCTGGTCGGCTATCAGCACCGCTACGGCCTGAATACTGTTGCCGGGATCATCAATCGCTGGGCGCCGGGCTGCGAAAACGATACCGGCGCCTATATCGCCCACGTCGCCTCCCGCCTCGGCGTGACGCCCGACCAGACCATCGACGTTACCCGGCCGGAGACCATGGCCGGTCTGGTGGAAGCCATCATCCGCCATGAAAACGGTCAGCAGCCCTATGCCCGCGAGGTGATCCTGGCCGGTGTGGACATGGGGCTGGGGAGGGCCTGACCATGAAGCTGCTCGATCTGCTGGGCGATGCTGCCGCCATCGCCGCCAATCCCGTGGTGGGGCTGGCCAAGGTGGCGCTCGACGTCGCCCCCGACATCGCCGGCCTGTTCGGCGACGATGCCGAAAAGGCCGTCGGTAAGCTGGCCGACACCGTGCGTGCCGTCACCGGCACCGACGATCCCGCCCAGGCCCGCGAAGCTTTGGCCGATCCCACTCTGGTGTTTCAGCTTCGCTCCCAGGCCCAAACCTTCGCCCACGAGGAGCGGATGCAGGAGATGGCCAATGCCGTCACCACGCTGACCGCGACCCTGACCGACCGCCAGAACGCCCGTGCCAGGGACAGCGAGTTCATCAAGGCCGGGCGGAGCAACATCCGCGCCAACGTGCTGCTGGTGACGGCGGGGGCGGGTATCGTCGGCGGCATCGCCTTCATGGTGTTCGGCCACGTCGACGGCAACACCGCCGTCGGCGGCTGCATCATCTCGGTCGTGACCCTGCTGGCGGGCAAGTTCGCCACCGCCTTCGATTTCGAATTCGGTGGATCGGCGGACTCGGAGCAAACTCGTACCCTGTTGGCGCACGCATCACCGATCAATGGAAGATAAATCAGAAAGCCAAGCCATGCGGCCGACCGGGGGAAACCCTGGTCGGCCGCTTTTCGTGTTTCTGGCCTGCATATGTGGCAGGCCGTTGATGGGCTCCGAACGGGACCGCCGCCATCCCCACCACCGCTCTCGATCCGTCCCGCGCGACGGCGTCTCCTGCGGTCCCCGCGCTTTCGGGTCCGGGTCCCCGTATCGCGGCTGTCTATTCCGTCGGCAGCGACGACATGTCGGCGGCCACGGTCTCGATGACCTTGCGCAGCCCCGTCATCAAGTCTCCGTGATGCTTATCCAGGTGGACGGAAATCTCGTCGTTGGCCAGCAGCTTGCCCAGGAAGCCCTTGGCCACCACCAGGGTCAGCATCGTATCGCCGTAATCATCCTCGATCCGGCGATAATCCCGCTGGACGTTTTCCATCTCCCGCTCCATGCGGGCGATATCCTCGGGGGACACGCCGATCGAAGGCTTTGCCTTGGCGGGCTCGACCAGATCGTCGGGTTTGGTGGTCGCCAGGATCATTTTCGCGTAATTCTCGGTGCAGTGGTTGGCCGAGATCATCATTTCCGCCGCCGCGATCTGGCGAACCGGCTTCATCTTGCGCAAATGCTTGAAGATGGCCTGCCCAACCATCCGGTCCTTCAGAATTTCCACCACCTCGGGGGCGATGCCGTCAAGCAGGCGCTGGCGTTCTCTGATACGGTCCACGTTGACGTTCAGCGCCAGAGCGATCCGTTCCGGCGCCAGCCCTTTCTCGATGGCGCGGAGGATCATCATGTGTTCCTGAACGGCGGACAGCCGACTGATTCGCTTGTTGTAGGTGAAACCTTCGTCGTCGGTGGAGACCAGGCAGACGGCTTCGGTGCCGCCCAGTTCCTTCAGGGCTTCCAGCCTCAGGTGCCCGTCCAGCAGGACATAAAGCCCGTTTTCCTCGGAGGCGGCTTTTTCCGGATGAACCGCCAGTGGCTCGATGATTCCGACTTCTCGGATCGAGGCCAGAATGGTGCGATATTTCGGGCTCTTGCGGACGTCCTTGCTGACCTGCCGGGTCGGCAGGATCCGGTCGAGGGGCAACAGGATGGTGCCTCCCTCGAAGCCGCGATAGATGCCGCTCATGGCCGGGCCTCCGCAGGCAAGCGATCCGCCAGGGTCTTGGGCATGTCGTGGATCCCCTCCGCCCGCAACAGGGTGCGGAAATGGTCGTCGGCCAGGAGCTTGCGCAAAGCGCTCAACACGAACACCAGACGCTGTTCGGCCATCTCGGCTTTCTTCACCATCAAGGTTTGCCGCCGCACCTCGGCCTGATAGGTCCGCAGCAGGTTCTTGGCGGACAGTTCCTTGGGCGTTTTCTTATCGTTCTTATTGAACCCCTTCCCCAAGGCCCGGCGGCGGTCCACCAGCTGGCGCACCCGGATGAACTGATCCCCGCGCAGGGTGCCGTCCTCGTAGGCCTGCATCAGGGTCGCCTGGACATCCTGCCCTCCCGCCTTGGCGATCTCCGTCGCGATGTAGATGGGCAGCCATCCCTGTTCGACGGCATTGATCAGTCGCCCTTCGCCCGCTTTCAGCAAGGTCAGGATGCCGTGGACATAGGCCCGGTCGACGCCGATCTTTTCGGCGATCCGCGAGGTGTTGTAGCCCCGCTCATCGAGGATACGGACGGCCTGAAGCAGGTCGCTGCTGGAATGCTGGCGGCGAGCCAGATTTTCCACCAGGCTCATCAGGAAGAGTTCCGCCTCGGGGACCGAAATGATGGCGGCCGGGATTTCCGTTTCGCCCAGAACCTGGAATGCCTCGATCCGCCCCTGGCCGCAGACCAGATGATAGATCGGTCCACCGTCGTCATTTCCCGCATGGGTGACCGTGATCGGGCGTTTCAATCCGACGCGCGCGATGTTTTCGACAATGCTGGCGAAGACCTTCTTCGAGCGGCTGCGCGGGTTGAGGATGCGGATGCGGTCGATGGGAATGGAGCGGATTTCCTCCGGTCCGGCGACATGATGATCTGGTGGCATCAGGCGACCTCCCTCAGGCTGACGCGCCGGGCCAATCCGTAAAGCGCGTCCAGGGTATCGTGGCGATATGCGTCGAGACCGGCGGCGTTGCGCTCGGCCAGACGCATCCGGGATACGCTCATGTCCAGGGCCGGTAGCAGGTAATAATCCTGCACGGCCTCGTTGCCAGCGGCCATGCGCACCGCAACGGTGATGTCCGGGCACAGGACCGTATCGAAGCGAACCACCCAGCGCCGGGCACCCGCGGAAGTCTCCTGGCATCGGCTCAACACCAGGGAGACGGTGAATTCCCGGTTGACCGTCAGCAGGTCCGTCGCAGGATCAGTGAAAACCTCTCCGCCAATCTCGCGGATACGCTCGACGGTCTCGGCTACCAGGCGGGGATGCATCGCACGCAGGCCACGGTTGATCTCCAGCATCCGGCAGGCCTGCTCCGGCCAGTAGCCGATCAGGACATAAGCCCGGGTCAGGCTGCCGAACCGGCTGCGAAAGGCCCCGCTGGAGGGCATGCTGTCGCATTCATCGATAATCAGGCCCGACAGACATCCCCGCTCATGGAGCAAGGCATTCAGGGCGGCCAGCATCTCTTCGTCGCTCAACCGGACGGAACGATGGCGGATGATGGCCTGGGCGGCATCGAACAGAGCTTGGTCAACGATCGGCGTGAACGCCCTGTCGGCCCGGATCCAATCCTCGGGGGCGTTGATGGTCCGCTGTTGCTTCAGCTTGAAGGAACGGCGGTTCCAGACATTATTCCCGACATATTTCTCGTTAATCAGCACCTGATGGACGGTCCCCCGCGTCCAGGGGCGGCCGAAATCGGTGCGGATGCCTCTGCCGTTGAGCCGCCCGGCGATTTCCCGCTCGCTTCGCCCGTCCTCGACGAAGGCGCGGAACATCCAGTTGACGGTCTCGATTTCCTCGGGCGGTCCCGGCACCAGAATGACCCGGTCGGTCTGGATGCTTTTCTGCTCGCCGCGGGCAAGTTCCTCCTTGGGCATGCCGGTATGGTCGATCAGTTGACGGCGCAGCCCGAACCCGGCGGGGCCGCCCTGGCGGTACCCCAACCCGATCAAACGCCGTTGGCCGGTGAACACCTTGACCGACAATTCACGGGGATATTCCCCCGCCATCATCCGCTTCAGCGCCTTGATGATGTGGGAGAAGGGGCTGCCGTCATTGCCGAATTGCTCGGCGCAGTAATGCACCTTGATACCGGCGATATCGCAGCAGAGTTCGTAATAGGCCCCCTCGTCGGGGTTCTGGAAGCGCCCCCAGCGGCTGACGTCGTAGACGAGAACGGCGGAAAAGTCCGCCTGACCACTCCTTACATCATGCAGCAATTGCTGCAACGCCTTGCGCCCGTCCAGACGCAGACCGCTTTTGCCTTCGTCGGCATAGGTGCGGACGATCTCGAAGCCATGGTCATCGGCATATTGCCGGATGGCGTCGCTTTGATTTTCCGTCGAATATTGCTGATGCTCGGTGGACATGCGCACATATTGGGCCGCGCGCATCCGCCCCTGCGGGGCGGCGCCTGTTTCGCCCTTATGTCCGGTTCCGTTGTCCACCGATCCGCCGTCCCCCGCGACTCTTCGATTCCCGGCGGTTCGGCCTGATTTGGAACATCCGGATTACTGGTCCGGCGTCCCCCCTCTCCGCGCCATCATTCAACCATAACGGTTGAGGAGCGGAAAAATGTTGCTGAAAAAGGGCAAGACTTTTCCGGGCGGCAATGAACAGCCTCCAGGCGAGACAGATTACGCAGGGATGATCTCTCTGGCATTGCAGAAGCAGCTTGGAACCAGCCATCAGGCCATCAAGACAGCGATGCGCTGGACCGGGGCAGGAGAAAGAACCGTGAAGAACTGGTTCTCCGGTGCCCATGGTCCCAGCGGGGAGCACCTGATCGCGCTGGCGAGGCATTCGGACGAGGTTCTGAATATATTCTTGATGATGGCTGATCGGCGGATAGCAGTTGCCAGGATAAAGATCGCAGAGGCCCGAACCAAACTGGCCGATGATTTGGAGACCGTCGAAATGCTATTGGCTGACGGGACCTGAAATGTTCCGTCGATGCTGCACTACCTTGCCGGAATACTGGACGTCTTCATCAGCTTTTTCTTCGATGACCTGCCCGAAGGAATAAAACATCCTCCACCGCCCCCCGAGAACCACATGATACGGAGGGAATCCCTGGACTTGATGAAATACTACTACCGCATCCCCGACGAGCCACGGCGGCAGGTCTACGAGTTGGTGCGGGCGATGGGACGGAAGGAATGGGCTAAGGATGAATGCGTAGAAATGCACCCGGCACTCAACCATGTCTCCAGACCTTGACAGCGGAAATGACCAGGATCACGGCCAGGATCGGCAACAGGATGGCGCTGGGGGCCAGCCCCAACAGCATCCCGCCGACGAAGGCCCCGACCAGCGAACCAGCCGCCATCACCACCATAAAAGCGCGGTTCTTTCCCAGCACCGCGAAGCTGGCATCCTGGGTATAGCGGCTGAATCCCACGATCATGGTCGGCAGGCTGACGGCCAGCGACAGACTGCCCGCCAGTTTGATGTCGAGGCCGAACAGCAGCACCAAGGTGGGAATGAGCAACTCGCCTCCGGCAATTCCCAGCAGGGATGCAACCACCCCAATGCCAAAGCCGGCCAGAATTCCAGCAAAGATCTGGCCATTGCTCTCCAATAGCGGATGACCTTGGTTGCTGGCGTCGTGGCCGAACAGCAGTGCTCCGGCAATCAGGACCAGCAGTACGGCGATGGCCCGGTACAGCCGTTCGGATTTCAGGCGCATGGCCCAGCCCGCGCCAAACCATGCCCCGGCTAGGCTGCCCGCCAGTAGGTTGATGATCACGTCACAATGGGAAGCGACCGTCTCGATGGAGATGGTGCGGGTGCGGAACAGAAAGGCCGCCGCGACGACAACCAGACTCATGGCCTTGTTGAGGATTACGGCCTCCAAGGCAGCGAAGCGGAATGCGCCGATCAGTAAGGGGAGGCGAAATTCCGCGCCGCCAAGACCGATCAGTCCGCCCAGAGCGCCGATGACGGCACCGCTGCCAAAAGCCGCGACGCTATTCCTTTTCATATCCATCACATGCCCCTGCGCGCCACGTCCAGCCTCGAACTCGCGCAGGTGCGTGGGCGATCAGGGCAGAGACAACGATGATTCCGATGAATATTTCGGCGCGCCACACGGGAAACGCCGATCCAACCAGCAATGCCGCCACCTTGGCGACGGTTAACAATCCCTTCAGTTGCAGCAGCCAACCCGGGGTCGATGCGATGTAGAGGCCCGTCATGGCGACGCCCGAGATAACCGTGAGGTGCCAGAACGGCATCCATTCCTGGCTTCCTACGGCGAACAGGAATCCCGCTCCGCTTCCGGCCACTCCCACCAAGTGGCTTGCCCGCAATCCGATATTGATCCATCGCTCGCCGGGGATTCGGCGGCCATTGGCGGGTAACAGACACGCCCGCAGCAGACGGATCATCTTGCCCAGCATGGCATTAATCTTCCTTCAGCAGGTGTATCCCCTCGGCCCGCAGGGTCAGGGTGACTTCGGCGCCCGGCTTCAACCCATTACGCTGGGCCACATGCAGCAGCACCGGCATGACGATGGACGCCCCGCATGTGCCGATGGCGACTTCCACACGGACGGTTTCACCGAGCGCGAGCATGTCGGTGATCACGCCCTCGACCGGATTCTCGGCATCACCCCGCGAAGGGCGGTTTGGGGGGTGAAGCAGGACGTGAGAGGCCGGGATGCACCAGGAGACTTTGGCGGAGAGCGGGAATTCAGGGCGCAGACGGCTGCTGAAGGTGTGCCCCTGCCAGCCCAGGTAAGTGACGCCCTCACCTTCGTCGTGCCCCAGCACGACGCCCTCGAAGATGTTGCGGATGTCCACCAGCCGGGCCACGGCAACCGTGTCGGGCCTCGTCTTGACATCCATCGGCGCACCGGTCTGAAGCGTCTTTCCCCGGTGGAGGATGCAGAGCGTGTCAGCCAGGATCGCCGCCTCTTCCAGGTCATGGGTGACCAGCAGCGTCGGCATCTTCAGTTCCCGGCGCAGTTCCGCCAGTTCGACGTAGAGGCGCTGTCGGGTGGCACGATCCACCGCCGAGAACGGTTCATCCAGCAGCAGCACCTTCGGGTCGCGGGCCAGGGCGCGGGCGACGGCCACGCGCTGCTGCTGGCCGCCCGACAAGGCCGCCGGATAGCGGTCCTCCAGCCCATCGAGATGCACCTTCGCCAGCAGGTCGAGCGCCCGCTTCCGCCGCTCCGTTTCCGTCATGTGCCCCATGGCCGCCATGACGTTGCCGAGCGCCGTCATGTGGGGGAACAGGGCGTAGCTCTGGAACACCATGCCGACTTCGCGCCGCTGCGGTGCCAGACACACCTTGCGCGCTGCGTCGAACCACGCCCGCCCATCGCAGGTGACCATCCCAGCCCCCGGCTGGTACAGACCGGCGACCGACCGCAGCACGGTGGATTTGCCGCTGCCCGAAGGTCCGACCAGGGCCAACACCTCGCCGGGACGGCAGACAAGCTCGGCGTCCAGCGGGATAGGGGCATCCTGGCGCAACCGCACCGTCAGGCCGGTATCAGCGGATAACGCGGGCACGGTTTGTAAGAACATAGCTGAGGCCGATGGTGAGAAGGGAGAACAGCAGGAGGAAAGCGGACATGACCCCGGCGGCGTGGTCATCGAACGCCTGCACGCGGTCGTAGATGGCGATGGCAATGGTCTTGGTTTCGCCGGGGATGCTGCCGCCAACCATCAGAACCACGCCGAACTCGCCGAGCGTATGGGCGAAGCTGAGGACCAGGGCGGTCAGGATGCCCGGCCACGCCAGCGGCAGTTCCACGCGCAACATGGCCCGCCAGGGCGACATGCCGCAGCAGGCGGCAGCCTCGCGTACGTCGCGGGGGATAGCCTCGAACGCCCGCTGCATGGGCTGGATGGCGAAGGGAAGGTTGATCAGCACCGAGGCGATTACCAGTCCGGTGAAGGAAAACACCAGCCCATGGCCGGTGGCCGCCTCAAACCACCGGCCCACGGGCGAGCGTGCGCCCATGGACACCAACAGGTAATAGCCCAGCACCGTGGGCGGCAGGACCAGCGGCAAGGCCAGTAGGGATTCCACCAGCCCCTTGCCCCGGAACGAGCGCCATGCCAGCCACCGCCCGATCACGATGCCCACGGGGAGAAGGATGGCGATGGTCCACGCCCCTAGAGACAGCGACAGACGCAACGCCATCCAGTCCATGGCTTACATCTCTCCCGGCAGGACGAAGCCGTACTTCTTGAACACGGCGCGGGCAGCGGGGGCCTGGACATAGGCGTAGAACGCCTTGGTGACGTCACCCGCCTTCTTGGTCAGCACCATGCGTTGACGCAGCGGGTCATGCCATTCGGCGGGGATCAGGGCGAACTCGCCCAGCGCCGACACCTTGGGCGACAGCGCCAGCGAATAGGCGATGATGCCGCCCGCCGCCGAGCCGGTGGTGGCGTATTGCGCCGCCTGGGAGACGTTCTCGCCCAGCACCAGCTTGTCCTCGACCTTCTCCCACAGTCCGGCGGTCTTCAGCGCGGCGCGGGCGGCACGGCCATAGGGGGCGTGCTCGGGGTTGGCGATGGCGAACTTCTTGACCGTGCCCACCTCCAGGGCGGCAGCCAAATCCTTGAGCGAGCCATCGGGCTTGAGCGGTGAGCCGGGCGGGACGATCAGCACGATCCGGCCCACGGCGTACAGGGTGCCCTCGTCCTGGGTCAGGCCGTCCTTGGCGAGTTCCAGGACATAGCCTTCGTCCGCCGACAGGTACATCTCGAACGGCGCGCCTTCCTTGATCTGGCGGTGGAAATTGCCCGACGAGCCGAAGGACAACTTGACCGTCTTGCCGGTGTCCTTGGTGAACTGGTCGGCCACCTCGGTCAGGGCGAATTGCAGGTCGGCGGCGGCGGCGATGGTCGGCACTTCCTGGGCGACGGCGGGCGCGGTCCAGGCCAACGCGAAGAGGGGCAGCGCGGCCAACAGCCGCAAGACACGTCTGATCATGGATAGCTCTCCTGGAGAATGGCGCGCTCAGCGCAGCACTTTGAAGCCGTACTTGGTGAAAATGCCCGCCGCCTCGTCGGAGCGCAGGAAGTCGTAAAAAGCCTTGGCCGCAGGCGTCGCCTTGCCTTTGATCATGGCGACGGGATAGGCGATGGGGGCGTGGCTGTCCTCGGGAAACAGGGCCACCGCCTTGACCTTGGCGGAACCAGCCACGTCGGAGGCGAAGCCGATGCCCAGAGGCGCTTCACCGCGTTCGATGAAGTTGACCGTTTCCATCACGGTGGTGGTGGGGATCAGGCGGCCTTGGACGTCCTTCCAGACGCCCAGCTTCTCCAGCGCCCCCTTGGCGTAGACGCCCAGGGGAACGAAGTCGGGATTGCCCATGGCCAGCCGCCCTTCACCCAGCAGCTTGCCCAGCGGGAAGCCCGGTTCGATCTTGGTCTGCAAGGTCGAGGATACCGGGGCCAATAGCGCCA
>JAIWOG010000324.1 GCA_020217035.1 Magnetospirillum sp.
TCCTTGGATGGCCATTTCGGAGAAAATCAGGCCGCCATGTGTCAGGGCGGCATTCATCTGGACGACATCCGCGCCCTTGGCTCCTGCGGGATGGTCATCAGCATCGGCGCGTCGATGAAAGAGGTGGGAGAACGCTTTGCCGTCCTTCATCCCCACGCCAAGCACCTGCACGTCGCCGGCATCATGGGGCTGCAGGCAACTGATGCCCTGGTCGAGCAGGTCGTCCATTTGACCGGAGCAGCTCCCGACGCCCGCACCAAACGCTGGCGCCAACGGCTACAGGACGTGATGATCGACGCCCACTTCACCATTGGCAAAGCGCGCTTCATCCTGGCCGGCGAACCGGACCGGATTGCCGATATGGCCCAGGCCCTGACGGAAGTGGGGGGAACCGTGCTGGCGGCAGTCGGCAGCACCTCGTCCGCCTCGCTACAGCATCTGCCCGCTCAACAGGTCATGGTTGGGGACCTTGAGGACATCGAGGACCTGTTGCCGGACGCCGACGCCCTCATCTGCAACCTCCATGGACATCGCATCGCCCAGGTTCATGGCAAAATCCATATTCCCCGTGGCTACCCCCTTTATGAGCAAATAGGGGTCCAGATGAAACTCGACACACTGTATCAGGGCGGAGCCATGTTCTTGATCGACGTGGCCAACGCGTTGATCGAAGAACGTATGCGCAAACACCTGCAGTGATGACTGTCGTATCCTACAAGTAATTGGAGCGTATTCATGAAAGTCGCGATCGCCACCCAAGATGGGACAAATGTGGACGGGCATTTTGCCAGCGCACGCACCTTCAAGTTCTTCTCGATCACCAAGGACGAGGCCCATTTCCTGGAGGAAATGCAGTTCGAAACCGTCTCGGCCGAGGAAGGGCGCCCGCAGGAGGAAGGCGAGGACCGCCTCGTTCGCAAGATCGAAGCCCTCAAAGGCTGTGCCTTGCTGTTCGTCACCGCGATCGGTGGCCCCGCGGCAGCCAGAGTGGTCCGCGCAAATGTTCATCCGGTGAAGCTTCCCGCCCCCGAGCCGATCTCCGATCTGTGTGCCCGCACGCAAGGCATGCTCAAGGGAAATCCTCCGCCGTGGCTGCGCAAGATCATCGCCGCGGAAGAAGCTGGCATCGAGCTTTAGCCGCATAACACCCTGCCGGTAGGGCTTCTCCTCGCTCATGCGAAGGGCGAGCGGAATACCGCCGCCGTGCCAAGTTCGGCCTCGATCTCCAGCAGCCGGTTGTACTTGGTGATGCGCTCGCTGCGACAGGCCGAGCCGGTCTTGATCTGACAGCCGTCCATGAACGGCGTGTCAAACCTAAGGCCGCAATATGAGAGAAGGTTCATTCCCAGCCCACTCCCCTCCGCCATTCTCCCCATACCCCTGAAAATCCAATGATTTCGCCCACTTAGGCGGGGTCGACTTTTGCGTCCCCCACACGCTTCCCCCACACACATACCTTACTCGAAAAACGACAGATGGATGCCCCACCATTTTTCAGCGGGGACCATGCCAGGGCAGGGAGACGCACCCCCAGGCCCTGGCTTGCTCTATGGCTGAAATCTTAGCCGTGGTAATCCATCCCCCAGATTTCGGGGGTGGTGTCCATTGAGCGGAATTTTCAGCCGATTGACCCACCCCGAAATCCCAGGGGATCAGCCTTTGCGGGCAACCTTGCGGGGTCTGCTGGACCGGCCCCGCCCGATCATGCGGAGGGCATCGCGACGGATCGCCTTGTCCTCCCGCATCTCGGCAATGCGGGCCTGTCGTGCAGCTTCCGCCGCATCAAGGGCCGCTTGGGCTTCCGCATCGGTTGCTGCAAGACGGCCTTCTTGATAGGTGGCGAACACCTGGGAAATGAAGACCAACTCACTGGCAGACCGTCGCGTCTCGGACTTGGCCGTAAGGAAGATGGCCTGTTCATGGGTCAGGTAATACGCCGTGGCAGGACGCCCACCCTTGGCCCCGGAGGTTTGCGCCAATTCGTGCAAACCCCCAAGAGCCTCCAAGGCTTCCCGGTTCCGCTTGATAAGCTGTCGGATTGCGCGGAGAAGGTTCGCCGCCAGCCCACGGCGCCCCGCCAATTTCGCTGTAGCGCACTCCAGCACCCAGATTTTCGCTCATTTACGCGCCTTCGCGATCAAATCCCCCGATCCATTTGCGAATATCAGCTTGGCAAACCTGCTGGCTATAAACGACTCCTCCCTCGCCAAATGGCCGGAGTTCGGCTGTGCCAGCCCATTTCCCCATAAGCGAATCGGCGCTGCCCGAGGCTTGTGTTCGCTATACGTTCTTGCGCCCAGCACATTTTTCCGCTAAACATGATGCCGGAGTGCCCGGCGGCCCATCGCTATCACCAAGCTATGGAGAACCGCCCCGGACAACATCCGCTGATCATTGGTTTCAATCGCATCGGATCCCACTCCGATGCCTGCCGATGCGCCTGTCGTCAAATGACGAAAGGCACACGAGGAGATGTGTCATGTCCTGGTTCAAGTTGAAAGAGCCGGTGGGAACGAACTATCGCGTCAATCCCGGTGACATCATGAACACCAAGCAGGCTCTCAACGATCTTGGGTACTACTAAATTCCATCCCATCGCGGCATAGACGACTGGACGGACGACGCCATGTTCGACGGCATCCGTTCTTTCCAAAAAGATAACGCCATTAAAGTCGATGGCTTCATGCGGCCGGAGGGGCCGACGGAGAAAACCATCAACCAGCAATTGGCCGCGGTTGGTGGAGGCTCCAATAAAGAACCGCCTCAAGAAGCATGCGCTCAGCCTGCGGGCTGGGGTATGTTCGGAAATGGTGGCGGCAAGGCTGGCGGGAAATGCCCACGCCCCGGTGGCAATGACGATTGTGACGCTCAATATGCGGATGACGGTCGCACCTGCAACGGCGTAACCGCCCGCCTCGGAAAGGAAGCCGGTGCTCGTTGTTGGCAGTCGGCAAGCGAACGCTATGCAGCCTGCATTGCGGGGCGCCAGCAACCGCCGTTGTCCGGAGGATGGTGAATGGCAGATGACTGGACTTTTTCCGCATTCATGAAGGGGCAGGACGGCTCTCTTCACGAGTTTCGCGCGGTTCTTGATCCAGCGATTCCGGCAGCCGAACACCAGTTCGGCTGCCGGACCACCTGCACATTATTGTCCGCGCCCAAAATCATCTATTCGGTTTCCCCGCAGACGGCCCGCCACGCGGCATGGCTATTTATTGCTCGCCTTGTCGAATACGCCGACGCCCAAATGGTCGATGAGACGGGAACGCGGATCGCCCTGCCGGAAATCGCCGGACCATGACATCGCGCGTCTCGTCACCCTTTCTTCGGAAGATCACCCTGCTTGCCGACAAGGCGGAGTGGGGCAATCATCCGTTCCCGAGCCTTGGATTTCTCCGCCAAGCGGGTTTCTCCCTGGATTTCATTTCACCGATCACCATCCTGGTCGGCGAGAACGGTTCGGGTAAATCCACTTTGTTGGAAGCTTTGGCGGCATCGGCTGGTTTCCCGGCCCTTGGCGGTAGCCAGCACCATAGACTGGGATCCGAAGGGCCGGAGAATGCCCTCGCACGGGCGTTGCGCCTATCATGGTTACCAAAGGTTTCAAATGGTTTTTTCTTCCGGGCGGAGAGCTTCTTTGGGCTCGCCAGCTACATCGACGAGGTCGCCGATCTCGGCAATTACGGCGGCCGGAATTTGCACCACCAGAGCCACGGCGAGTCCTTTCTTGCGCTGTTCGACAACCGGCTCGGGGCAAACCAACGCGCCCTTTACCTGTTGGACGAACCGGAAGTGGCATTGTCCCCGACCCGGCAACTGGCCTTCCTGCGCCTGCTGTGGGATTGGCAGCGCAGTGGCCGGGTTCAAGCGATCATTGCCACCCATTCGCCCATCCTCATGTCTCTGCCGGGCGCCACGTTGCTATCCTTGGACGGTGACGTCATCCGCCCCGTTCGTCCGGAAGAGACCGAGCATTACCGGGTCATGCGTTCCTTTCTCGGCAATCCCGAACGAGCCCTGCGGCAATTGCTGAACGATGATGGCGAGGAATCTCCGTGATGCCCCCGGCACCCCATGAGGTGGGCCATTGATTTCATTGGAGAGAAGGTTGGCCACCAGCCAACCGCACCTCGCTACCCTTTCTTTTCAATGACTTAGGCCAACAGCCGATACCACACGGGTACCGGCTGATCCCTTTTGTCGTGGGACGAGTTCACCCTTGTCGCGTTCATACCTGGATAAAACGATCCGTCGATGGCGGAACCGATGACCTCGACAAGCGTCGAGAGCATCTTGCGACGCTTGTCGACCAGTGGAAAAGGCTTGGGAGATTAACCCCTAAGCCTCGCCCACGGTAACCGGAGCCAGCCTGGACAGGGCCGCGTCGCCGAAATGCAGCGTCATTTGGGGAAAGGGGATTTCGATGCCGTCCGCATCGAAGCGCTTCTTCATGCGCCGGTTGAATTCCCGCATCACCGACCATTGCTGCAAGGGCTGCGTCTTGAAACGGGCCTTGATCACCACAGCCGAAGCGTCGAAACGGTCCAGGCCAAGAATTTCCAGGGGCTCGGTAATCTTCTCGGACCACGGGGATTCGGCCTTCATGTCGGCCCCCAGTTCTTCCAGAACACCGATCACCCGGTCCACGTCCTCGGCATAGGCGACGCCGACGTCGAACACGGCAAAGGCGAAATCCTTGCTCATGTTGGTGACCGAATCCACCGACGAGAACGGAATGGAATGCAGGTTGCCGCTGGCGTCACGCAGCTTCAACGCCCGGATGGACATGCCTTCCACCACCCCTGACAGCGAACCGATGCGCACCACGTCGCCCAGCGAGATGGTGTCCTCGATCAGGATGAAGATGCCGGTGATGACGTCTTGCACCAGTTTCTGGGCACCGAAACCCACGGCGATGCCGACCACGCCGGCGCCGGCCAGCAGCGGCGCGATGTTGACGCCTAGTTCCGACAGGACGATCAGCACCACCATCACCGTCAACACCACGCGGACCACCAGGCGCAGCAGCGGCAACAGCGTGCGCACCCGGCGCGAGCGTTCGATGGTGTTGCCGTCGGAATCGGTGCGTTCCAGATAACGGCGGATGGACCCCGAGACCACCCGCCAGATAAGCTGGGTGATGATCAGCGCCGCCGTGATGGAAATCAGGCTGCCGACCACGCGCTGGCCGATTCCCTGCGACAGCCAGTCGAAGGCGCCGCCGCCCCAGCGGCGCAGTGCCGACCACAGGGATTCCTCGAGCTTGTTGGGAAGGGTGGTCAAGAGCGTCGTTCCCTGGGCCGGGGTCTCGGCCACGGGGTTCTGCGCCTTCAGCAACAATTTCAACTGCCCCACCAACTCGGCACGGGCCTTGTCGTCCTCCAAGGTCGAAACCAGCTTCTCGATGTCGGCCGGGGACGTCGCCGATTGCGCCACGGCCGGGGCGGCCCAAAACGCCAACAGCAACGCCAGCACGGCGCCCAGGCGACGGACGAGCAAGGTTTTGGGCATGATGTCTCCCATCTTGTCGGATGATTTCGCGGTTGCCACAATGGTCATGCGCCCCACCATGGGGACAAATCATGGTCATTTCAAGGAGCCAGCCGCATGGGCGACGTCGTCATCTACCACAATCCGCGCTGCTCGAAGTCGCGTGAGACCCTGAAGCTGCTGGAGGACAGGGGTGTCTCGCCGCGTGTGGTGGAATACCTGAAGACACCGCCCAGCGCCGCCGAGTTGGCCGACATCCTGGCCAAGCTGGGCAAGTCGGCCAAGGACATCGTGCGCAAGAAGGAAGCGGCCGAGGCCGGTATCGACGTGGGTGCGCTTTCCGACCAGGCGCTGGTCGCCGCCCTGGCCGCCAATCCAGGGGCCATCGAACGCCCCATCGTCGTCAACGGCGCCAAGGCCGCCCTGGGCCGTCCGCCGGAAAGCGTGCTGGACATCCTGTAAGCGGGCGGCGGATCGCCAAAGCCCCGCTTAGCGGGGTGGCGGCGGGACCGTGTATTCGATGACGAAGCCCTGGGCGCGCCCTTCCCTGCCCTCGCCATGGGTGCCGAAGCGGTGGGGGAAGTCGCCCCAGGTGGGCACCGGCTTGTTGACCTCGCCAAAGGCCAGGACGTTCTGGTTGCCGGTGGCGTCGTTGGGCTGGGTGTTGTTGCGCAGGTCGTTGTCGCCGGACATGCCATCCCAGGCCCAGTTTTCAAAGGTCCAGGGTTCCCCGGTCACCCAAGCCCAGCCGCCTTTCGGCTCGGACGAACCGGCCGGCTGGTAGCCGCCCAGGAACGGCCCGTTCATCACGTAATTGTGGGTATGGTCCCAGGTGAACCAGAACTTCTTGTCGGCGACCAGCGAGAAGACGAAGTCGTTCTCGGCCTCGGAATGGATGGTCGCCAAGGTGCCGCCGGCCTGTTCGGCCAGGGACCTGGCCTGCACCCAGTTGACCCCGCCTTGCGGCAGATAGACCGCTTCGTACCAATGCTGGGCGCCGTCGGGAAGGGTGAAGGCCACCGGCGCCATGCGCTCAAACGGCACCGGGATGGTGGCGAAGGTCAGGGCTTGGCTGGCGGGAAAACCGGCTTCGTTGCCCTTGGCATCCAGGCCCGGCTTGCCGCCGCCGCCCATGCCCCCGCCGCCGGGCGGACGCGACGGCACGCATTGCAGACGTTCGCCGCGCTGTTGACAAGCCCCGTTCATGGTGCCGAAGGGGGTGGGGTGGCTACAGGTATCGCCGACACTGTGTCCTTCGCAGGCGGCGAAGGCTTCGGGCGGCGGGCCGCCCCCACCACCGGGCGGCCCCATCTGGGCCTGGGCGGCGGTCGAGAACGCGGCCAAGGCCACGACCAGCGGAAAGGTCAATTTCATCGCGTCACCCCGCCCAAAAGCAAAAAGGCCGGCGGGTCGCCCCGCCGGCCTTGATGGTACGCTTACCCCCTGGCCCCCGACAACAGGCCGCGGGCGATGACCTGGGCCTGGATTTCGGCGGCGCCTTCGAAGATGTTCAAGATACGGGCGTCGCACAGCACGCGGCTGATCTGGTATTCCTCGGCGTAACCGTTGCCGCCATGGACCTGCAACGCGTTGTCGGCGTTGGACCAGGCGACGCGGGCGCCCAGCAGCTTGGCCATGCCGGCCTCGATGTCGCAGCGGTGACCGCCGTCCTTCTCGCGGGCCGAGAAATAGGTCAGCTGGCGGGCGACCATGGTTTCCACCGCCATCCAGGCGATCTTGCAGGCGACACGCGGGAACTTGTAGAGCGGCTTGCCGAATTGCACGCGTTCCTTGGCGTATTGCAGGCCGATTTCCATGGCGTTCTGCGCCACGCCGACGGCACGCGCCGCGGTCTGGATACGGGCCGATTCGAAGGTTTCCATCAACTGCTTGAAGCCCTGGCCCTCGACCCCGCCCAGCAGATTGGCGGCCGGCACCTTGAAGCCGTCGAAGCCCAGTTCGTATTCCTTCATGCCGCGATAGCCCAAGACCTTGATCTCGCCGCCGGTCATGCCTTCCGACGGGAACGGGTTTTCCTCGGTGCCGCGCTGCTTGGGAGCGATCAGCATGGACAGGCCCTTCCAATCCTTGGTGTCGGGATTGGTGCGCACCAACAGCGTCATCACGTCGGTGCGGCTGGCATGGGTGATCCAGGTCTTGTTGCCGGTGACCACATAATTGTCACCGTCCTTGACCGCACGGGTGCGCAAAGACCCCAAGTCGGAACCGGTGTTGGGTTCGGTGAACACGGCGGTGGGCAGGATCTCGCCGGACGCGATCTTGGGCAGCCATTCCTGCTTTTGTTCCTCGGTGCCGCCCAGGCGGATCAGCTCGCCGGCGATCTCGGCGCGGGTGCCAAGCGATCCGACGCCGATGTAGCCGCGCGACAATTCCTCGGTGACCACGCACATGGAGGTCTTGCCCATGCCCAGCCCGCCGTATTCTTCCGGCAGGGTCAGGCCGAACACGCCCATCTCGGCGACGGCGTTCAGCACGTCCATGGGGATCAGTTCGTCCTTCAGGTGCCATTCATGGGCATAAGGGGCGACGTTGTCCTCGACGAAGCGGCGGAACTGGTCGCGGATCAGTTCCAGGGTCTCGTCGTCCAGCGCCAATTCGCCGAAATGGTGGCCGTCCTCGATCAGTTGGGCGATGCGCACGCGCACGGCCGCCGCGTTGCCGGACTTGCGCAAGGAACTGACGGCTTCGGAATGGTGCTTGTGGCAGGTGCCGGAATCCAGGCCCAGATCGGACGGGCGGATAATTTCGCCCTGGCTCATGGGGATGCCGCCATAGATCTGGGCGCAATATTCGCCATAGACCGATTGCAGCATCAGCTGTTCCAATTCGCCGAACTTGCCCTGGGCGGACAGGCGCTTGCCCCAATCCAGCATCTGTTCCAAGGCCGCCACATAGGTGGACAGCCAGGCATAGCCGTGGGCCGCCTGCTGGTTGGCCTCGAACAGGGCGCTGTCGATCTTGCCGTCCTTGCTCACCATTTCGGTGACCGAAGCCTTGGCGGCGGCGTGCAGGCCGCGCACGGTTTCGAGTGCGTTTTCACAGGTGGGGATCAGGTCAGGGATCAGCAGCGAGGTGGTCATTGGCTAAACCTTCCGGAGATGCAAAGCGTTACGGAAATCGGTGAGATCGCGGCACAGATAGCCGCGTTGTTCATAATCAAGCCTGGAAGAACCTGGGAACGAGGGGGAATACAAAACCTTTTGCACGTCCCAGCCGTGAAAGCGGCGCCCGTCCTTCGTGTTCAGAAACCGGGCGACATGGCCATCGAAAATCGCCAGATCATGTTTCGCGGCCATTCGCTTGCAGGAGCCGAAACGAATTTTTCGCGAAAGATCGTCCACGGCGACCAAGTCGATTTCGATATCGGAACCATCCGGCTTGTTCCAATACCCCTCTACCATCTCGCTGAGCACGAAATCGCCGACACCTGTGCGAGAACATTCAACCGTCAGCTGCCGCACCATCCGTTCAAAGGCAAATCCCTCGACACTCGCCAAGGCCTGATCGGACGCCTCTAAAGGACGGGCCAAAGGCATGATCCTGGCGGCACCCACGTTTTTCGACAAAGCCCCCAACCAGGACATCAGGAAATTATCGGTGATCGCGTACCGGGTCTTCCGACCTTTGGAGCTGGAAAAGATGGGAAGCTGCCGCTCTACCATCCGATAGTTTTCCACCAATATCTTCAGATAGCCGCCAAGCTGCTTTTCAGATTCGCTTCCGGCACGACTGAATTCCTCAATCAAGACACCATGCGAGCAGGGACCAAGCCGTGCCAGCAATTTTAGCACAGTGTCGTAACGACCGCGGAATTCACGCAAGAACCAGTTATCCGCCTCGTCACGGAGCGGTGAACTCCCCTCGAAGAACAATTGGCGCAATGTCTTTTGCCGATAGCCTTCATCATGCGTCAGGACATTTTGATCGAACGCGTCGCGATAGAACTTGGGCACCCCTTCAAACAACGACCAAAAAAACAATTGTTGCATGGGATCATCGATGCCGTGGGCCTCGAACATCTGGAACAGGGTGGCGAAATCCCAATGTCGGACCTCGATACGATCAGTGATCCGATTAAAGAGCGGGGCATTACGGTCTTCAAGGATCGCCGACATCTCGGTATGAATGGAGCCAAGGACGAACAGGCCGCCCTGGGCCGTATCGCGCAACCGGTCCACCTCTGCTTGCAGTAAGGATTGGAATGACGCCAGTCCCTTACGGTGAAAATATTGAAATTCGTCCAATATGACGACCCAGCCGCGCTCGCATAATTGGCGGAGAGCCGTGGCCATATGAGCAAAAGTGCGAAAATCTTGGGCGATTTCGGGACGCGTCCCGAAACTTTCCAGCGCATCTTGAAACGCTTGGACGACACCACGTTCATCGCTGTCGGGAATCTGGACGTAGAAGAACTTTCCCTTCCGTCCGACCGCCTCAAGCGCTTCACGAATCAGTGTCGTCTTACCGATGCGCCGCCGCCCGGAGATGG
>JAIWOG010000118.1 GCA_020217035.1 Magnetospirillum sp.
CGCAGAAAAACCATCGCCCACGATCAAGGATGCGTTCAATCGTGGATATTTCTTCTGCGCGACCGTAGAATCCCCAGTCTTTTCGCATACTTAAAAAGACCAATCCATTAACGTAAAAATTTTTATACTAGGCAATCCTGCCGACAGGAAGACTCCTGTCGGCAGAAGTGGTCAACCGTCGATCAGTCGCCCTCGATCACGTCTTCGATGGTGTAGCGGCCGGGCTTCTTGGCCTGGACCAGCACCGCCATGTTGCCGGGCTTGTGCTGGTTCCTGAGCATCTGCATGTGGGCGTGCGGGATGTCTTCCCACGAATAGCATTCCGACATGCAGGGGTCGATGCGGCGTTCGATCACCAGCTGGTTGGCCTGGCTGGCCTGCAGCAGGTTGGCGAAGTGGCTGCCCTGGATGCGCTTTTGGCGCATCCACACGAAGCGGGCGTCGAACGTCAGGTTGAAGCCGGTGGTGCCGGCGCAGAACACCACCATGCCGCCGCGCTTGACCACGTTGCACGACACCGGGAAGGTGGCTTCGCCGGGATGTTCGAACACGAAGTCGACGTCGTTGCCCTTGCCGGTGATGTCCCAGATGGCCTTACCGAACTCGCGCACGGTGGCCATGTACTTCTTGAATTCTTCCTGGTCGCCGTCCACGTCGGGCAACTGGCCCCAGCACTTGAAGTCCTTGCGGTTCAAGACGCCCTTGGCGCCCAGCCCCATGACGAATTCGCGCTTATCTTCTTCCGAGATGACGCCGATGGCGTGGGCGCCGGCGACGGCGATCAGCTGGATGGCCATGGAGCCCAGGCCGCCGGCGGCACCCCAGACCAGAACATTGTGGCCGGGACGCAGGATGTGCGGACGATGGCCGAACAGCATGCGGTAGGCGGTGGCCAGCGTCAGGGTGTAGCAGGCCGATTCTTCCCAGGTCAGGTGCTTGGGACGATGCATCACCTGCTGCGCCTGGACCCGGCAGAACTGGGCGAAGGAACCATCGGGGGTCTCGTAGCCCCAGATGCGCTGGGTGGTGGAATACATCGGGTCGCCGCCGTTGCATTCCTCGTCGTCGCCGTCGGTCTGGTTGCAGTGGACCACCACTTCGTCGCCGACCTTCCAGCGCTTCACCTTCGAGCCCACCGCCCAGACGATGCCCGAGGCGTCGGAACCGGCGATGTGGTAGGGCGCCTTGTGGTAGTCGAAGGGCGAGATGGGCTTGCCCAAAGCAGCCCAGACGCCGTTGTAGTTGACGCCGGCGGCCATCACCATGATCAGCACTTCATGGGGATCGATGTCGGGGGTGTCGACCACTTCCACCAGCATGGCGGTGTCGGGGTTGCCGTGGCGTTCCTTGCGGATGGCCCAGGCGTACATCTGCTTCGGCACGTGACCCAGAGGCGGGATCTCGCCGATCTCGTAAAGGTCCTTCTTCACTTGGGCCTGAACTTCGCTCATCCCACTCACTCCCTGCATGGCAAGCTGGCTGTGTCTCGTTTCCACCGTCCCCGGGGGCCGGCGGTGCTTCGTTGTAGCGTTTTGCAGCTTTCTTCGCAATGCACAAAATGATAGTTTGTTTCGTGAAGGGCCGAAGCCAGGTAATTTTAGGTCGCCGTTCCAATCCTGGCCAAGGCGTTATATCGTTGAATCTGCGCCATTCAGGAAGGTTGCCATTATGACGGACAAGACCCCCGCCCGTGAAAAGCCCTGGCTGTTCCGCACCTATTCGGGCCACAGCTCGGCGGCGGAATCCAACAAGCTGTTCCGCACCAACCTGGGCAAGGGCCAGACCGGCCTTTCGGTGGCATTCGACCTTCCCACTCAGACCGGCTACGATTCCGACCATGTTCTGGCCCGCGGCGAAGTGGGCAAGGTGGGCGTGCCCATCTGCCATATCGGCGACATGATGACACTTTTCCAGGACATTCCCCTGGAAAAAATGAACACGTCCATGACCATCAACGCCCCGGCCGCCTGGCTGCTGTCGCTGTACATCGCCACCGCCGAGAAGCAGGGTGCTTCGCGCTCGGCCCTGAACGGCACCACCCAGAACGACATCATCAAGGAATATCTGTCGCGCGGCACCTACATCTTCGGGCCGCAGCAATCCCTGAAGCTGACCAGCGACGTCATCGCGTTTACCTACCGCGAGGTTCCCAAGTGGAACCCGATGAACGTCTGCTCGTACCACCTGCAGGAAGCGGGTGCGACGCCCGAGCAGGAACTGGCCTACGCGCTCGCCACCGCCATCGCCGTGCTGGACACCGTTCGCCCCATGGTGCCGGCGGAAGATTTCCCGGTGGTGGTCAGCCGCATCTCGTTCTTCGTCAACGCCGGCATCCGCTTCGTCACCGAATTGTGCAAGATGCGGTCCTTCACCTATCTGTGGGACGAAATCTGCCGTGTCCGCTATGGCGTCATGGATGAAAAAGCGCGGCGTTTCCGCTATGGCGTGCAGGTCAATTCCTTGGGCTTGACCGAACCGCAACCGGAAAACAACGTCTATCGCATCTTGCTGGAAATGCTGGCGGTGGTGCTGTCCAAGGACGCCCGCGCCCGCGCCGTCCAGTTGCCGGCGTGGAACGAGGCTTTGGGGCTGCCGCGCGAATGGGACCAGCAATGGTCGCTGCGCTTGCAGCAGATCGTCGCCTATGAAACCGACCTGCTGGAATTCGGCGACATCTTCAACGGTTCCACCGAAATCCAACGCAAGGTGGACGAGCTGATGGCCGGGGCGCGCGAGGAGTTGAAGCGCATCGACGACATGGGCGGCGCCGTCGCCGCGGTGGAATCCAGCTACATGAAGCAGAAGCTGGTGGAATCCAACGCGCGTCGCATCGGCCTCATCGAATCGGGCGAACAGATCGTCGTCGGCGTCAACAAGTGGACCGAGACCGAGCCCAGCCCGCTGACCACCGGTGACGGATCGATCCTGACCGTCGACCCGAAGGTGGAAGCCGAGCAGATCGAACGCCTCAAGGCGTTCAAGGCCGGCCGTGACCAAGCCGCCGTGGACAAGGCCATCGCCGAACTGCGCTCGGCGGCCCAAGAAGGCCGCAACGTCATGGAACCCAGCATCGCCGCCGCCCATGCCGGAATCACCACTGGCGAATGGGCGCAGACCCTGCGCGAGGTGTTCGGCGAATACCGGGCGCCCACCGGCGTCGCCCGCGCCTCGGCGTCCACCAAGGGCGAGAAGATCGTCGACGTTCGCGCCAAGGTCGACGCGGTGTCGGCCCGCTTGGGCCGCCGCATCAAGATGCTGGTGGGCAAGCCCGGTCTGGACGGCCATTCCAACGGCGCCGAGCAGATCGCGGTGCGCGCCCGCGATGCCGGCATGGAAGTGGTCTACGAAGGCATCCGCCTGACACCGGCCCAGATCGTCAACGCGGCGCTTGAGGAAGGCGTGCACGTGGTCGGCCTTTCCATCCTGTCGGGCAGCCACATCCCGCTGGTCACCGAGGTGCTGGAACGCATGCGGGCCGCCGGTATCGGCGACATCCCGGTGGTGGCCGGCGGCATCATCCCGCCCGAGGACGAAAAGACCCTGCTGGCCGCCGGCTGTGCCCGCATCTACACCCCCAAGGATTACGACATCACCCAGATCATGGGCGACATCGTCGACCTGGTGGACCACACCGCCCAGGCGGCGTGATCGCGCAGCAAGGCGTCATCCAGGCCCGGCCAGTTCTCTGGCCGGGCCTTTTTATTGGCAAAATCGATTATTTCAGAGATTTAAATCAATTTCCCGTGCACCGCACCCAGGCGTAGAGTCCCTGTCAAGCCAAACCGGACAGGACCGGCAACCATCGGCTTCACCAGCGGGAGACACGTCATGAGTCAAGGAAAATGCCCGGTCATGCACGGGGCGCAAACCAGCAACGAGCGCACGAACACGGATTGGTGGCCCAAGGCCCTGAACCTGGACATTCTGCACCAGCACGACAAGAAGACCGACCCCATGGGGGCCGGCTTCGACTACCGCCAGGCGGTCAAGACCCTGGACGTCGCCGCCCTGAAGAAAGACCTGCATGCCCTGATGACCGACAGCCAGGATTGGTGGCCGGCCGATTGGGGCCATTACGGCGGTCTGATGATCCGCATGGCTTGGCACGCCGCCGGCTCGTACCGGGTCGCCGACGGACGCGGTGGCGCCGGCACCGGCAACCAGCGTTTCGCCCCGCTGAATTCCTGGCCCGACAACGCCAATCTGGACAAGGCGCGGCGCCTGCTGTGGCCGATCAAGAAGAAGTACGGCAACAAGATCAGCTGGGCCGATTTGATCGTGCTGGCCGGCACCGTCGCCTATGAATCCATGGGACTGAAGACGTTCGGCTTCGGTTTCGGCCGCCCCGACATCTGGCATCCTGAAAAAGACGTCTATTGGGGATCCGAGAAGGAATGGCTGGCGCCCACCGGCGCCGAAGGCAGCCGCTATTCCGGCGAACGCGACCTGGAAAACCCGCTGGCGGCGGTGATGATGGGGCTGATCTACGTCAACCCCGAAGGCGTCGACGGCAAGCCCGACCCGCTGAAGACCGCCCACGACGTGCGCGTCACCTTCGCCCGCATGGCCATGAACGACGAGGAAACGGTGGCATTGACCGCCGGCGGCCACACGGTAGGCAAGGCCCACGGTAATGGCAGCGCTGGAAACCTTGGCCCGGTGCCGGAAGGCGCCGATCTTCAGGAACAGGGCTTGGGCTGGATGAACCACGCCAGCCGTGGCATTGGCCGCGACACGGTGACCAGCGGCATCGAAGGGGCGTGGACCAGCAACCCGACCCGTTGGGACAATGGCTATTTCAAGATGCTGCTGGGCCATGAATGGCACTTGGCCAAAAGCCCGGCCGGCGCCTGGCAATGGGAACCCGTCGCCATCGCCGAGGCCGACATGCCCCCTGACGTGGAAGACCCGGCCCTGCGCACCAAGCCGATCATGACCGACGCCGACATGGCGATGATCATGGACCCCGATTATCGCAAGATTTCCGAACGGTTCCGCGACGACCAGGACTATTTCTCGGAAGTGTTCGCGCGGGCCTGGTTCAAGCTGACCCACCGCGACATGGGCCCCAAGCTGCGCTATATCGGCCCCGACGTGCCGGCCGAGGACTTGATCTGGCAGGACCCGGTGCCCCAAGGCCCGACCGGTTACGACGTGGACAACATCAAGGCCCGGATCATGGCATCCGGACTGTCGGTGGCCGACATGGTGGCCACCGCCTGGGACAGCGCCCGCACGTTCCGTGGTTCCGACATGCGTGGCGGCGCCAACGGCGCCCGCATCCGCCTGGCCCCGCAAAAGGACTGGGAAGGCAACGAGCCCGCCCGTCTGGCCCGCGTGCTGGCGGTGTTGGAACCCATCGCCGCCACCACCGGGGCCAGCGTCGCCGACGTCATCGTCCTGGCTGGCAACGTCGGCGTCGAACAAGCCGCCAAGGCGGCTGGCTTCCCTGTCCAGGTGCCCTTCGCCCCCGGTCGCGGCGACGCGACCCAAGACCAGACCGACGTGGAATCCTTCGAGGTGCTGGAACCCCTGCATGACGGTTTCCGCAATTGGCAGAAGAAGGATTACGTGGTCAAGCCCGAGGAAATGCTGCTGGACCGCGCCCAGTTGATGGGGCTGACCGCCCCCGAGATGACCGCCCTGGTCGGCGGCTTGCGGGTCATCGGCGCCAATCATGGCGGAAACGCCAACGGCGTCTTCACCGACAAGGTGGGGGCGCTCAGCACCGACTTCTTCACCGTGCTCACCGACATGGCCTATAGCTGGAAGCCGGTGGGGGCCAACCTTTACCACATCGTCGACCGCAAAAGCGGCGCGGTGAAGTGGAAGGCGACGCGGGTGGATTTGGTGTTCGGCTCGAACTCGATCCTGCGCTCTTATGCCGAAGTCTACGCCCAAGACGACAACCGCGAAAAGTTCGTGCGCGACTTCGTCGCCGCCTGGACCAAGGTGATGAACGCCGACCGCTTCGACCTGTAATACCATATCCCGGTGATCGGTCCCGATCACCGGCGCCCTCACGCGGCAGGCGTGTTTCTCCGAAACACTGGCCTTCCGCGGCATAAGCCGCGCGGCCCCTTGGGCCTAGCCAAATCCCGATGAGTCATACCCACCGGGATTTGGTATAAGCGTCTGAAAGCAATCCGGGCCGCGTCAGCGATGACGCGGCCCGGTTCGTTTCAGCGCTTCTTCTTTTGCAGCCGTTCGGTGCGCCGTGGCTTGGCCGGCTCGGGCGGTTCCGCCGGTGGGGCGGCAGGGTCTTCGACGATGCCGCGCCCCAGGCGCGGCGCCTCGACCCGCAAGCGTTTCCACACCTTGGCATAGAAGGCCGACATCACCGTGATCGTGGCGAAGGTCAACACCGCCTGCATGATGGAATCGGCCACGTCCATGCCCGTTCCCGTCGGCATTTGCGTCATCAGGTTGCGCCAAGCCTCGCCGATGACCACGAAGGGCAGGCCCGACAGCACATAGCCCAACCCCACCGCCAAGCCGCCGGCCAAGGTCATTTCCTGCAAGCTGGCGCCACCCTCGCCGCGCTGGTAAAGCGCGATGTGAGGCAGGATCAGCAACATGGGGCCGATCAGCAATTGAAACGCCTCGCGCACGGCGATGCCGATCACCACGCCGTTTTCCATGCCGGCCAGGGTGGGACCCAGCAACAGGGTGGGGAAGCTTTCGAAACCCATCATCAGTTGATAAGCCAAGGCCCACAACAGATGGCGGGGGCCGAGTTTCCACCCCGGCGCCTGGTCCAGGGCGACGAAACGTTGCCAGGTGACGGCGAAGCAACCCGCCACCAAGGCGTTAAGCGCGAACAGAACCAGGGGATGGATAGCCGCCCCCAGCTTGCCGGCAATGTTGGCGGCCACCGCCAACACGAACCAAGGCGCCAGGCTGCGCAGCCAAAGAGTGGGGCGATCCAACGGCAGTTGGAACGAATCGGCCAGTTCGGTGGAATAACGGGTCAGGCTCATGGGGCAATCCTGGTTGAAAACCGCGCCACCATAGCGTCAAGCCTTGGCCGTGACCAGAGCCCCCCCGGGCTCGGAGGCAAAGGCATAGCCTCCCCGCCCCTGTCGCTTGGCCTGATACATGGCGCCGTCGGCGGCCTGCAACAGGATGGTCGGCGTCTCGCCGTCCCGCGGGCACAAGGCGATACCGACGCTGACCCCGACCTTGGCGACCATCCCATCCACGTCCACAGGCTGCGACAATGCCGCCACCAACTTGGCGGCGATGCGGGCCGCGTCGTCCCGTTGGCTCAGCCCATTGATCAGGACGGCGAATTCGTCGCCCCCCAGCCGCGCCACCACGTCGTCGCCGCGCACCGCCGCCTCGATACGCTTGGCCACCGCCTTCAGCACCTTGTCGCCGACGGCATGGCCCAATTCGTCGTTGACCGGCTTGAAACCGTCCAGGTCCAGATACAGCAAGGCGGCCAGGGACGAGCATTCCGTCGAAACACGCACCATGTCGGCCAGCCGCGCCTCGAATATGTCGCGGTTCAGCAGCCCGGTCAGCGGGTCGTGCTCGGCCCGCCAGCGCACCCGCGCCTCGCGCCGCTTGCGGTCGGTGATGTCCTGGAAGGTCGCCACATAGCCGTGAATGCCGCCATCGGCCCGCCGCAACATGGTGATGGACAGGGATTCGGGATAAATCTCACCGCTTTTGGTGCGGTTCCACACTTCGCCGTGCCATTCCCCGCTTTGGCGCAGTTCCGCCCACAGGGCACGATAGAAAGCTTCGTCATGCTTGTCCGAAGACAGCAGGGCGGGGTTACGCCCCACCACCTCTTCCAAGGTGTAGCCGGTGATGCGGGTGAAGGACGGGTTGACCATCAAAATCCGGTTGTCCTGGTCGGTCAGCATCACCGCCTCGGAAATGTGATCGAACACCGTCTTGGCCTGGGCCAGCACCCGGTCGTGGGCGGACTGGGCTTGTTCGCGCTGGATCAATGCCTGGCGGAACACCGCCATGGCCCGCGTCAGCTCGCCGATTTCATCGACGCGATCGGTTTGCGGAACCGCCACGTCGTGACCCTGGGCCAACAGACGCATGGAACGGGTGACGTCGCCCAGAGGACCGGTGATGGAGCGCCCCAGCAGCCACGCCATCCCCAGGCAAAGCAGCAACGCCGCCGCCACCAGAACCGCCCAGCCCCAGGCCGCGTGACGCCACGCCGCCTGCATGTCATCCAGGTAAAGGCCGGACCCCACCATCCACCCCCAAGGGGCGAAACGTTCCACATAGGACACCTTGTCCGCCATCCGGCCGGTCTTGGGGTCAAGCCAACGATAGGTGACCAGGGCCTTGCCATCGGCGGCGGTCAGCGCCACGAAGTCTTGGAACAAGGCGCGGCCATCGGGATCGACGAAATTCGCCAAGTCGCGGTCCATCCATTCCGACATGGGGTGCCAGACCATGCGCGGCGACAGGTCGTTGATCCACAGATAGTCGCCCTGACGGCGCGACATGGCGGCGACGGCGGAAACGGCAAGGGCCTTGGCCTCGTCACGGGCCAGCGCTCCGGCCTGGACCATGCCTTCCAAGCGCTCCATGTAGCCCAAGGCGCCTTGGACCAGGATGCGGGACTGACTATGACGTTCGGCCAGAAGATGCTCGTGCAGTTCCGCCAGGCCACTGGCCAGGACGAAACCCGCCAAGGCCAGCATCACCAGCACCAGACCATAAAGGCGCGTGCGGATTGAAAGCCGTCCCATTGCCGCCCTCCCTTTGGGTGGGAGTGATTCGGATATCAGTGTGCCTGCTTAGGCCATATGTCGAAAAGGGCTATTTCGTCGTCTCGAAATATCCCTGGACCAACCGGATCTGTTGGATCAGGTCGTCGGCGGAGATGGGCTTGGTCAGCACCTTGGACGCACCCATCTGGCGGCTCAGTTCGTGCGCCTGTTCGTTCTTGTCGCCGGTCAGGATCAGCACCGGCTTCCTGTTGTTGATGTTGGCCTTGTCGGCCCGCAACTGTCGCAGGAACTGGGCGCCGTCCATCTTGTCCATATGCAGGTCGCACAGGATGACATCGGGATCGACGTCGCCGGAACGCAGCATTTCCAACGCCTTGACGGCGCTGTCGGCTTCGGTGATCTGGGCCGGATTGGCCTTGGACAGCAATTTCTTGATGATGTTGCGCATGACCTCTTGGTCGTCGATGATCATCACGTGCATGCCAGGCGAGCCGATCTGCATGGAAATGGCGGCGCCGTCCTTGAACCGCTCCACCTGCTTGGCGACATCCTTGGGCAGCGGCACCTTGTGGTCGCGGCATTGCTCGGCAAGCGCGTGGCCCACATCCTCGCGGGTGAAGGCGAAGCGGGTTTCCACCCCACCCCGCGCCGCGCCGAAGGTGATGGTCAGCGCCACGTCCTGGGCCGGGTCGAAAGACAGGGCGGTCGGCGCGACATCGGGCATAGGCTTGCCATTGCGTTCTCCATAGCGACGCATGGCGTTCAAGAAATCCGCGCGCGGAAAGACAATGACACGACGTTCAAGCAGCATGAAAACCCCCGGAGCCGCCAAGTCCTAGGCGTTAACTCCGGGGGTCATACCGTGTCTTGGCAGTAAAGGCCAGATTTCTATTATTGGGAAATCAATCAGCTTTGTGCGTAAGACATCCGAATCCGCGCAATACGGTGATGACTTCAGCGGAACACAGCGAATAGTAAATCCTGGTGGCGTCGCGACGGGTCCGCACCAAGCCGCCAACCCGCAACTTGGCCAGATGCTGGGACAACGCCGACGGACGCAGCCCGACGGTCCGGCGCAGTTCGCCCACCGAACGTTCACCTTGCGCCAGTTCCACCAAAACCTGCAGGCGATGATGGTTGCCCATGGCCTGCAAGGCGGCAGCAATCCGCCGCAAATTGGCGGGCGACGCCCCCGACCCCGACATCATTTTCGGCAACACCCCCGCTTGGCTCAGCTCGGCCAAGGCCGAACCGACCTCGCCTTCGCTTAAGTAAAGCCCCTGATCCAGGGC
>JAIWOG010000119.1 GCA_020217035.1 Magnetospirillum sp.
TCGCTCGCGCAATTCATTGGGGTTGAGGGTGATCAACGGGCCGGAAAACACCAAACCCGCCACCAACAGGCGCTCGCGGGTCGGCATCAACCCGGCCTGACGCAACGCCGCAACCGCCGTATCCATTCCTTGCGCAGTCATCACGACCTCCATTGATTGACTGGGAGAATGATAGTCATTCGCAATTGCGTTTGACAAGAGGTTTTTTTCGGTGATCCGGAATGTTCCAAATCAGGCTGGCCATCCCCGACGACCAAACTACATTAGACTTCCATCAATCAGGAGACACCATGTCGACAGACCCTTGGGACCAGCGCTTCGCCGGCCCGGATTACGTCTACGGCCAAGCGCCCAACGCCTTGGTGGCGGAAATGGCCCGGCACTTGCCCGCCAACGCCCAGGTCTTGCTGCCCGGTGACGGCGAAGGGCGCAACGCGGTTCATCTGGCTGCGGCGGGGCATCATGTGCTGTCGGTGGACCGTTCGGCCGTCGGGCTGGAAAAAGCCCGACGGCTTGCCGCGATGCGCAAACTGTCGATCCGTACCGAGCAAGCCGATCTGGCCACCTGGGCATGGCCCCGGCAAAGCTTCGACGCCGTCTTCGCCATCTTCCTGCACCTGCCGTCGGCCATCCGCGCCAGGGTGCATGCCGGCATGGTCGATTGCCTGAAACCCGGCGGATTGTTGGTGTTGGAGGCTTTCCGCCCGGAACAGCTTGCGCTGTCCAGCGGCGGCCCCAAGGATATGGACCTGCTTTATTCCGCCGCCGCTCTGCGGGATGATTTTTCCGGCCTGCGCCGGGTGCTGGTCCAGGAGGTTGAAACGGTGCTGGACGAAGGCCCGTTGCACCAAGGCCGGGCGGCCTTGGTCCGTGTCGTCGCCCGCAAGGATTAGCCGGTCAATCCTTGCCCGGATGCAGTTGCCGCCGCGCCTCGTGCAGCAAATGGGCCAGCTTGGCGCGGATCTCGTGCATGTCCACCCTGCCGCGCAGATCGCTGCTCAGGCGTTGCGCCAGCTTTTCGTCGCCATCGCCATCGCCATCGTGGTCGTGGGCATGGACCACGTCATGGGCGTAATCCTTGGCCGCCTTGCCCAGCAAGCCCAAAAGCTCGGCCGCCCACAAGCCGGCCATGCGGTTGCGTTGCTGGCGCAGGGCGGGATCGGCGGTCTTGGTATCGGTCGTCATCATGCGTCTCCCTGTCACGCGGCCGAGGAACTGGGGGCTGCCCCCATGTGTCCATGGCGGTCGCCCCAGCTTTTCAGGGCAGCGATCACCGGCCGCAAGGTCTGACCCAAATCGGTCAAGCTGTACTCCACCCGGGGCGGCACCTGCGGATAGACCGTGCGCGTCACCAAGCCGGCGTCTTCCAACTCGCGCAATTGCTTGGTCAGCATGCGCTGGGTGACGCTGGGCAGCTTGCGGCGCAATTCGGAAAAGCGGTGCACGCCTTCCATCAGATGGAACAGCACCACGCCTTTCCATTTGCCGCCGATCATTTCCAGCGTCGCCTCGACCGGGCATCCCGGCGAGCAATCATAGCGTTCATGGGCCATGGAAAACCTCATTGGTACCTTTTTTGATACTATACACCAAAAATGTGCGTTCTTGCGATATCGGTCCCACCTTGCCCATATTCCCTGAACGCAACGCAACCCGGAGAAACCAGCATGCGCGCCGTCGCCTATCGCCACAGCCTTCCCGTTGACGCCCCCGACTTCCTGGAAGACGTCACCCTGGACGACCCCATCCCCAGCGGCCGCGACCTGCTGGTGCGGATCGAGGCGGTGGCGGTCAATCCCGTCGACACCAAGGTCCGCAAGAACGTCGATCCCGCAGGCCAGCTTAAGGTGCTGGGGTACGACGCCGCCGGCGTGGTGGTCGCCACCGGCCCCGACGCCACCTTGTTCAAGGCCGGCGACCGGGTCTTCTACGCCGGCGCCATCGATCGCCCCGGAACCAACAGCCAGTTGCACCTGGTGGACGAACGCATTGCCGGCCCCATGCCGGCCAGCCTGGACTTCGCCGCCGCCGCCGCCATGCCGTTGACCTTCATCACCGCCTGGGAATTGCTGTTCGACCGACTGGGCGTGGGTGGCGCAGACGACAAGCGTAGCGTCCTGGTGGTGGGGGGCGCCGGCGGTGTCGGCTCGGCCGCCATCCAACTGGCTCGCGCCTTGACCGGCCTGAATGTGGTCGCCACCGCGTCGCGCCCCGAAAGCGCCCAATGGTGCCGCGACCTGGGGGCGCATCACGTCATCGACCATTCTCAGGACCTGGCGGCGCAGTGGAAGGAACTGAACCTGGGCGGCGCCGACCTGATCCTGGCCCTGACCCAGACGGACCAGCACATGGCGGCCTTGGCCGACATCGTCGCCCCCCAGGGACGATTGGGGCTGATCGACGACCCCAAGGGTTTCGACATCGCGTTGTTCAAGCGCAAGGCGGTTTCCATCCATTGGGAGTTCATGTTCACCCGGCCGCTGTTCCAGACGCCGGACATGGACGAACAACACAAGCTGTTGAAGAAAGTGGCGGAACTGGTGGACCAGGGCCGGCTGAAGACCACCCAAAGCCAGGTCTTGGGCAAGATCGACGCCGCCACCTTGCGCCGCGCCCACGCGGCTATCGAAAGCGGGCGGACCATCGGCAAGCTGGTGCTGGCGGGATTCTGACGGCGGAAGGAAGGGCGGGCGCCATCCGCCCTTCCCAATTGCCGCGTAAGGCCCTATGTTCCCACGATTCATTCGGCCTTGCACAAGAAGTCCATGACCAAGCTCTCGCATATCCGTAACTTCGCCATCATCGCCCATATCGACCACGGCAAGTCCACCCTTGCCGACCGCCTGATCCAGCAATGCGGCGCCATCGAACTGCGCGAGATGAAGGATCAGATCCTCGATTCCATGGATATCGAGCGCGAGCGCGGCATCACCATCAAGGCGCAGACCGTGCGCCTGGCCTACAAGGCCAAGGATGGCGAGACCTATCAGTTGAACCTGATGGACACCCCCGGCCACGTGGACTTCGCCTACGAGGTCAGCCGGTCTTTGGCCGCCTGCGAAGGCTCGATCCTGGTGGTGGACGCGTCGCAAGGCGTCGAGGCCCAGACGCTGGCCAACGTCTACCAGGCGCTGGACGCCGGCCACGAGATCGTGCCGGTCCTGAACAAGATCGACCTGCCGGCGGCCGAACCCGAACGGGTCAAGCAGCAGATCGAGGACGTCATCGGCCTGGACGCGTCCGACGCGGTGATGATTTCCGCCAAGTCGGGCATCGGCATCGACGACGTGCTGGAAGCCCTGGTCACCCGCCTGCCATGCCCGGAAGGCGACGACAAGGCCGAGTTGCAGGCGCTTTTGGTGGATTCCTGGTACGACGCTTACCTGGGCGTCATCATCCTGGTCCGCGTCAAGAATGGTGTCCTGAAGCGCGGCCAGAAGATCCGCATGATGGCCAGCGGCGCTTCCTACGAAGTGGACGGGGTCGGTTACTTCACCCCCAAGATGGTCAAGGTCGACGCCCTTTATCCGGGCGAGATGGGCTTCATCACCGCCGGCATCAAGGCGGTGGCCGACACCAATGTGGGCGACACCATCACCGACGACAAGAAGCCCGCGCCCCAGGCCCTGGCCGGCTTCAAGCCGTCCATCCCGGTTGTCTGGTGCGGCCTGTTCCCCATCGACGCCGCCGATTACGAAGATCTGCGCGACAGCCTGGCCAAGCTGCGGCTGAACGACGCCAGCTTCCAGCACGAGCCGGAAACCTCGGCCGCGCTCGGCTTCGGCTTCCGCTGCGGCTTTTTGGGCCTGCTGCACCTGGAAATCATCCAGGAACGCCTGGAACGCGAGTTCAACCTGGACCTGATCACCACGGCGCCCAGCGTCGTCTACAAGATCCACCGCACCAACGGCGAGGTGCTGGACCTGCACAACCCCGCCGACATGCCCGACCAGGGCACCATCGACCGCATCGAGGAACCCTGGATCAAGGCCACCATCATGGTACCCGACGAATATCTGGGCTCGATCCTGCAACTCTGCACCGAACGCCGTGGCCAGCAGATCGACCTGACCTATGCCGGCAACCGCGCCATGGCGGTTTACAAGCTGCCCCTGAACGAGGTGGTGTTCGACTTCTACGACCGGCTGAAATCCATTTCGCGCGGCTATGCCAGCTTCGACTATGAAATGGACACGTACGAGGAAAGCGACCTGGTCAAGGTGTCCATCCTGGTCAACGCCGAACCGGTGGACGCCCTGGCCTTCATCGTCCATCGCGCCAATGCCGAAAGCCGTGGCCGCGGCATCTGCCAGCGCCTGAAGGACCTGATCCCCAGGCAGATGTTCCAGATCGCCATCCAGGCCGCCATCGGCGGCCGCATCGTGGCGCGTGAAAGCATCAGCGCGCTTCGCAAGGACGTCTTGGCCAAATGCTATGGCGGCGACGTCAGCCGCAAGCGCAAGCTCTTGGAAAAGCAGAAGGAAGGCAAGAAGCGCATGCGCCAGTTCGGCAAGGTGGAAATTCCGCAAAGCGCCTTCCTGGCCGCACTCAAGATGGGCGACGGCTGATCACCAAGGGTTAGGGCATGGACTATCCGCTGCTGCTGGTGGGATTGATCTTGGCGCAAGCCGCCATCTTGGCGATTTGCGTCACGGTGGATCAGGGACAGAAGCTGACGACCATTCCGTTCGCCAGCCTGCTGGCACTCGACAACCTGTTCTTCTGGGGCATTTTCCCGGCCATCGGTTACCTGCGCCCCAAATTGCTGGATCTTCCGGCCACCATGGCGCCATCCACCGCCATCTTCATCCTGACGGCGCAGGTCGGCTTTCTGCTTGCTTATTACGCGGCGCTGGTGCGGCCGTCGTCGATCATCCGGCGGGATGACGACACCAGCATCAAGGCGGCGCGCATCGTCGGTTGGTGCGGGCTTTTGATGGGCATAGCCTTCCACCTGATCCCAGCATTGTCCACCTTGCCGTCCATTCCCCAATTGAACCGCCCACTTTGGCTGATGGGTGTCGGCATTCTGACCTTCGCCCTGATTACCCGGCGCATGGCCAACCGGCTCGAGGAAGCCTTGTTCGTCGTCGTCCTGATGATCAAACTAGGATTTGAACTGACCTCCGGTTTTTCCAGCTACTTCATCAACGCCTGCTTCGTCATCATCGCCGTTCTTTTCGTCACCCGCCGCTGGGCCGCCTTGCTGATCGGGGCGGGCCTAGTCGCGCTGACCTTGGCGTCATACGTCCCGATCAAGAAAACCTATAACTGGATCAAGGGTTACGAAGTTTTTTTCGCTGGCGGCCCGACAAGCAGCGTTTCCAGCATGTTCCACCCCGCCACGAACCTGGACCTCATCACCAGGCGTTCGGCGCAAAGTCTTTTGCTGGAAAAAGTCATTCAAAAAACACCATCAGAGATCCCCTACTGGGAAGGATCCACGTTAAAAGGTGTTTTAATAAATATAATACCGCGAGCCATATGGAAGGAAAAACCAGAGGAAAAGCTGGGGAATACCTTTGGAAGGACATATGGAATATTATTTGATCACGATAAAACAACATCCTGGAATATCCCGTGGTTAGTTGAGTTTTATATGAACTTCGGAAAAACCGGGGCGGTATTATGCATGACGCTCGCCGGAGCAATGATTGGCGGCTTGGTCCGGCTGATCGGTTCCTGGCCTCCGACCCAACGGGTCGGGTTGGCCTCGGCCCTGGTCATTCCCCTTTTCCACCCTGAATCCAACGTCTCGTTGATGGTTGGCAGCCATGTGTGGATTTTCCTGGTCCTGGCCGTCGCCTTTGCCCTGTGCCAACGGATCGTTCCAGGGCGAAAGAAGCCATGAGGACCGCGCCACCCGCGTGGTTGCTCGCCCCGTCCTCTCCCTTGGCCCTGTCCGCCCTGGTCGTTCCCGTCCTGGTCCTTTACGCCCCCTTGGGCGCCACTCCGGCGTTCATCATCCTGGCCTTGCTGACGTTCATGCTTTACTGGCGCCAGCATGGCGCACTTCCGGGATGGCCGCTGACGCGGGGGCAGACCGCCCTGTTGAGCTTCGCCATATTTTGGGCCGCTGTGTCCATCGCCGGATGGGGGTTGGACTTGTGGCGTCCGATACGGACGTGGGCGGGCGTCGCCGCCCTGGCCCTCGCCTCTCCGCCCCTGGTGACGGCGTTCCGCCAGCTTCCCCCCACTGACCGCGATCGGATTCGCATGGCATTGGCCATCGGCGTCAGCCTTGGCATGGCCACCGCCTTCCTGTCCACCTACCTGCCCTTGCTGGACCCCGGCTATGTCACCAATGTCGATCCGCTCCGACGCTTCATCAGCCGCGGAGTGATCGTCAACGTCTTGTTTCTCGGCCCGGCCCTGGCGGCCCTGGTTCACCTGGGAAGGCGGCGCTGGGCGCTTGCCTTGGCTGCGCTTGCCGTCTCTACCGTGTTCGGCGCCCATCCACTGGCCGGCAAACTGGCTTTGACCGCCCTCGGCGTGGGGGCCGTGGCCGCGTGGGTGGCACCGCGCCTGACCAGGATCGCCACATCTTGGCTTATCGTCCTTGGCTTGGCCTCGTTTCCGCTTCTGGCGCATCTGCCTGACCCGCAAGGCACCGTGGAACTATGGCCACAATTGCCCAATTCCGCCCATCACCGGCTGACCATCTGGAAATTCACCGCCGAACGGGTGCTGGAACACCCCGTTCGCGGCTGGGGTCTGGATGCATCGCGCGACATTCCCGGCGCCGAGGAACACGTGCACGTATGGCTGCCTTTCAATCAACCGCAGGCCAGCGGAGAAACCCGCTATCTGGTTCTGGAACAGTTGCTGCCGCTGCATCCCCACAGCGCCCCCGGCCAGATTTGGCTGGAACTTGGCATGGTCGGCGCCGCCGCCATCGGCGGATTGTTACTGCTGACCCTAGGCCGCTTGCGCCGTTTCGGCAGCAAGTTGGATGGCACCATCGCCTTGGCGGTGCTGACTGCCGCGTTCCTGGTGGCGGGAGTCAGCTTTGGGCTGTGGCAAAGCTGGTGGCAGGCGTCGTTGTGGCTGACCACCCTGTTCATGGCGGCCGTCGCCGATCCTTCCAGACAATAAAAAACCACCCCCACCAAAGCTTAGTGGGGGTGGCCGTGAAAGCGTGGCGGCGTCGATTAGACGGCGGCGACCTTGTTGGCGGCAGCCTTGGCGACGCGCTTCTTCAGGCGACGGGCTTCGGCGGTCAGGCGCGAGTCGTTGGTGCCCAGCAGGAAAGCGTCCAGGCCGCCATTGTGCTCGATGGTCTTCAGACCACGGGTCGAGACCTTGAGGCGGACCATTTGACCCAGCGCGTCGGACAGGACCGAGGTTTCCTGCAGGTTGGGCAGGAAGCGGCGACGGGTCTTGTTGTTCGCGTGGCTGACGTTGTTGCCGGTCAGAACGCCCTTGCCGGTGATGGAGCAACGACGGGCCATGGTGACATCCTCTCTTTTGTTCGCTCGGGGCGCCCAATTGGGGGGCGCCACAGGTAATCCGCTTCCAGGCATATCCTGGGAAGCCGCGTTTTTAAGGGGCGAAGGCCCGTTCGTCAAGGACTTTCCGACTCTATATCAGGCACTTCGCCGACGAGATTGAATCACCCGAACAGCTTGTCGATGTCATCCTGATTGAACATCTTGTCGACGTCGGCCTGCTTGACCCCTTGGCCCGGCAATTGCGGGCCGTGCAGCAGCTTCTTGTCGGGGTCGGTCTCTTCCTTCATCTCGACCACCACCTTGGTCAGTTCCTCGCGTCCCCAGGTGACGATGATGGAATTGATGCGTTCTTCCACGAACTTCATGGAATTGACCACCTTGGTCACCCGCTGGCCGGTGATGTCCTGGAACGAGCATGCCTCGAACACCATGTTCACCTTGTCGGTGACCGCGTCGAAGATGGCCAACAACTTGGGATCCTTGGTCTGCCCACGGGCGTCGTTCATCAGGTTGTCGACGCCCTCGACACTTTCCATGATGGTGTTGGTGGCCCCTTCCGTCGCGTGGACGATCTCGTCCAACTGTTCCGACATGGATCCGAAATGATCGGGGGCCCCCGGCGGGTTCAACGCCGCCAATTCCTTGCGAATGCGCTGCAAATGGCCGAACAGACCAACCAGTTCCCGTTTCAGGATCATCAGGTCTTGTGCGGTAACGGGGGGCGAAGACGGCATCACTTGGTCCTGGGGTTCGGGCGAACGCACTTGCAGCGTATCTTGACTTCGAAAGCAACGCAATGCGAGTGACACTAAGGTATGAGCCCTGTCCTTAACGCCCGCGGAAGGCTTGCACCAACTGTCGGGCGGCCGCGCCCGGCGCCATGCGGCCTTGGGTGACCTGCGCCTCCAGGGACGGCAGCAGGCGGGCGACGCCAGTATCGTCCTTCAGGCTTTGCAGCAGGGTTTCGGAAATCTCGTTCCACATCCAGGCATGGGCCTGTTCGGCGCGGCGTTCGTCGAAACGGCCGATGCCTTCCATGGTCTGCTTGAACCTGCCGATGGTTTCCCACACCTCGCCCACCCCGGCCCGTTCCAGGGCCGATACGGTCAACACCGGGACGTTCCAGGCGGAATTGGCCGGAGTCAGCAGATGCAGCGCGTTGGTGTAGTCCCGCGCCGCCCGTTTCGCCGCCACCGCCAGGTCGCCGTCCGCCTTGTTGACCACCACGGCGTCGGCCAGTTCGACGATGCCCTTCTTGATGCCCTGCAACTCGTCGCCGCCGCCGGGAACCAGCAACAGCAGGAACATGTCCACCATGTCGGCGACCGCCGTCTCGCTTTGCCCGACGCCGACGGTCTCCACCACGACGACGTCGAAGCCGGCGGCCTCGCACACCAGCATGGCCTCGCGGGTGCGTCGCGCCACACCGCCCAGCGTGCATCCCGATGGGCTGGGGCGGATGAAGGCGCGGATATCGCGCGACAGTTCCTCCATGCGGGTCTTGTCACCCAGGATCGAGCCGCCCGAACGCGGGCTGGACGGGTCCACCGCCAGCACCGCCAACCTGTGGCCTTGTTCCACCACGTGCAGGCCGAAGGATTCGATGAAGGTGGACTTGCCGGCACCGGGCACCCCGGTGATGCCGACCCGCACCGAGCGGCCCGCATGGGGCAGCAGGCGGTGCAGCAGATCCTCGGCCGCTTCGCGGTGGTCGGCACGGGTGGATTCGATCAGGGTGATGGCGCGGGCCAGGGCACGGCGTTCGCCGGCCAGGACGCCCCTGGCCAGGGCGGTGGGGTCAACGGACACTGCGGAACTTCCTATTTCTTCTTGTCGTTCGGGGTGTCGCCTTCACGCATCAAGGCGGTGATGGCCATGGCCACCAGCTTGGCACGGCTTTCGTCGTCCAGTTCTTCCAGGATTTGGCGCTTGGCCCGCTGCACCTTCAGCGCGTTCTGGATCAGCGCCTGACGCTCGGGGGTGACGAAATCCTGCACCTGGGCCTGCATGCGGGCGATATCCTGGTCGCGGGTGGACGGCCCTGGACCAGGCCGCGCCACCTTGGCCGCCGCCTTGGGCGCCATCTGCTGGGCCCGGCGCTCGATGGCCGCCTGAGCGTCTTTCTCGAACTTGTTCTTGAAGAATCCGAACATGGCCTTCCTCGCCGTGAGACCGCCAGTCTAGCACGGCTGATCGGCGAAAGGGACTATCAGGAAACAACGGCCGGATCACATAGGACAGGCCAATCAGTCAGCCAGGCACAGGGCTTTCCACCCCAGACGGTCGCACAAGGCGCCGAAAACACATACCCGCCGAAATCGCCCGACCAATCCAGCACCGACCTGGCCACGAGGGCGTAAACTCATGGGAAACAACCTTGCCTTTCTAGGGTGCAGGAGGCAAGGTTGCCAGCCTCTTCCTCTTTACCCCACGAGCCCACCATGCCGGCCCTGCGGCGCCCCGTCCTGCTGATTGCCGCCTTGATGATTGCCGCCCTGCCCCTGGCCGTCGCCCTGTGGCACAATCCCTGGCGAGGCTTTTTCATCACG
>JAIWOG010000120.1 GCA_020217035.1 Magnetospirillum sp.
CCTGACGCCGACATCATCTATGTGGGAGAAGCCCTGCGCTTTGCCCAAGGGCTTCCGCAAAACTACAACGACCATCCCGGCTATCTGCATATCCTGCTGCTGTCGATCTGGCTGAAGCTGGGGGCGTTCCTTGGCTGGCTGCCGCCTGCCGGCGTCACCGCGGCGGCTTCCGCCCCCGACATCGACGCCTACATGCAGTCCATGGTCCAGGCCGGCCGCTGGTACTCGACGGCATTCGCCTGCGCCTTCACCGGCCTGTTCATGACCGGCTTGCGTCTGGCCGGATTACGCTGGAACATGGTCTTGGCGGCGGGTTTGGCAATCGCCGTGTCACCCGCGGTCACCATCCACGCGGTCATCATCCGCGCCGAATTGCAATCGGCCCTGGGACCGGTCCTGGCATTCCTGATCCTGGCCTGGGCCGCCCGGCACAATGGTTGGCGACGCTGGGGATTGACGGCAGCGGCGGGAATGTTTGCGGTGGCCGGACTGGAAAACAAGGTCCAGGCCATCTTCCCCCTGCTGGCCCTGCCGCCTTTGGCCATGCTGCTGCCGTTTGGCGGCAAGGCGGCCCCGTCCTGGGGCACGCAGGGTCTGGAAACTCCGGCTGGCCTAGCCGCGATGGCGGCAAGCCTGCCCGCCTTGGTGATGGTCGGCCTGACCATGTGGGTTACCCCCTTCGTCCCCGCCCCCGCCGGCTATCAGGCCATGATCATCCTGTGGGTACTGGGGTGGATGGCGGCCTGGTGCCGGGTGAACGGACAAAGCCGGCGCGAATATGTCCGCGGCGTCCTGGCTTTGACCCTGGGGATCGCCCTGGGTCTATACTTGTTGCTGATCCACCATTCCCTGCGCAACACCGACACACTGGTTCACTTCATCGAACACATGCGGGTCTTCTCGTCGTCGGCAAGCCCCGTTCGTGATGGGCTGCTGGGCCAGATGGTCGGCCGCCTCATCCTCTTTCACGGCCTGTGGCAGAATACGGCCAGCACCTTGCTGACGCTCGGCGTATTGTCGGGGGCCGTGTTGCTGATGCGCCGCCGTCTGTGGCGACCAGCGCTGTTGAGCGCGGGCCTGGCGCTGGCGGCGCTAGTCATCGAACTCAGCTTCACCCTGCGCGGCCTGCATCTTTATTATCAGATCTACATATGGCCGTTCCAGGTGATCGCCGCCGCCATCGGCGCCGATGCCTTGGGCTTGCGGCGGATGATCGCGCCGGCGGCCATCGCCCTGGCGGCCCTTGGCCTCGGCCAAAGCCTGGCCCCGACATTGGTACACCACCAAAAGAAAAGTAACGTCTGCTACCAAGCCCAGACCTATCTGCCCCCGGACCTGGCCGAGCGCTTAAACGGTTACTGCGGTTTGGAGGACTGACAATCCAGGGCCAAAGCCTGGCGTATTTCCGCGACATACGGACGCAGGACAGGTGCCGCCTCGGCCAGCAATTGGCGGAATTTCTGCTGACGGGCGGGATCGGACAAATCTGCGGTTCCCTCACGCAGGCCGGCGACCACGCTCCCCACCGCCGCGCGGCCCAGGCGTTGTCCCACATACTTCAAGGGATCGCGCATGGCATAGGAAAAAGCGATCGCCGCCGCCGACATCACCACCACCAGCGCCAGGGCGACGATGCCGGCCTTGATGGCGAAGCGGCGAAGATCGCGTTCCCCCTGGGCCTGCAGTTGGGCAGGCGGCGGCACATCGGCAATCAGGCCATGACGCCGGTGACCGTCCAACACGGCACCGCCGCGTTCCTGCAACCGTGCCCAGCCCGCCGTCAAATCGGAGCACTCTTCGATCAGGCACAGTTCCGGTACGCGCAGCACATATCCATCCGCCGTCTGCAGGATCTGAACGGTATATTGCTTCATCTCAGCCGCCATGACGGACACTCACTTCACGCCAGAAGCACTTGATGAACCGCAGCCCGGTGGGAATGGAATGCGCCTGGGTCTCGCCGGCCACCCGCTGCCCCTCGACGGTGGGAAACTCGACGATCCGCAATCCCGCCTTCAGCGCCCTCTGGGTCATCTGGTATTCGATGGTGTAATCCGACGCATCCAAACGCAATTGCCGCGCCGCTTGGCGGGTGATGGCGCGATAGCCGTTGATGGTATCGGTGACATAGGGGCCGGAACGGCGGAACGCCAGATTGGCCATAAGATTGAAGGCGTTGTTGGCCCATTTCCGCCACTTGAACACCAGATGGTCCTCTTCGTTGACCGCCCCCTTCATCATGCGCGAGGCGATGACCAGATCGGCACCGTCTTGCAGCGCGGCACGAAAACGCGGCAAATCGGACACCGCTTCGTTGCCGTCGGGGGAAAAGAAGATATAGGCGTCGGCGTCGATGGTGTCGAATGCAACGTGGAAGGCTTCACCCCGGCCACGCTTGCTTTGGCCGACGACCGCGACACCATGGGCTTCCAAAAATTCCACCGAGCCGTCGGTGGAACCGCCATCCACCGCGACGACCATGTCGAAGCCGCTGTCGGGCCCCGGCGCCGGAATGGTCGGCAACACGACTTTCAGACAGGGCAGTTCGTTACGAACCAGCAATATCAAGGCGATCTTCATGGCGACATGATCCAATCGATGGTTCTGGACAAGCCGTCCCGCAACCCGACCTTGGCCTCGAAACCCAACAGGGTCCGGGCCTTGGTGACGTCGCAATGGCGACGCGGCTGCCCCGCCGGAGCAGAGGTGTCGAATTGCAGGCGCAGCGGACGCCCGGTTCGTTCACTGATCAATTGGGCGACCAGGCCGGCCAATTCGCCAATGGTGGTTTCCTCGTCGGCGCCGATATTGATCGCCTCGGCCAGGGGATAGCGTGCCGCCACCTCGACCAAGCCGCGGGCGAAATCATCCACATAGACGAAGGACCGGCTGGCCTTGCCGTCACCCCACACCGGCAACACCCCATCCTTGGCCGACAATGCCTTGCGGATCAAGGCCGGGATAACGTGCGAGCGCTCGGGATCACAATTGTCGCGCGGCCCATAGGCGTTGTAGGGCCGGGCGATAGCCACGGACAAACCGAATTCAGCGGCGTATTGCGCCCCCAGGAATTCCAGCATGCGCTTGGACCAGCCGTAACCGGCATTGGTGGGTTCGGGTTGGTCCAGAAACCCTTCGCTTTCCGGCGTCGGCACCGAACAGAAGCGCGGATAAACGCAAGCCGAACTGCACAGCATGACCCGCCCAATATCCAGGTCGCGGCAAGCCGCCAGCACCGCCAGCCCCATGCGCATGTTGGCATCAAAGATCGAGGCCGGATGGGCCATGTTGTAGGCCAGACCGGCCACGTCGGCGGCCAGATGCATGACCACATCCGCCCCCTTCAGGGCGGCGCGACAAGCGCCGTCATCGGTGATGTCAGCGCGGCGCTGTTCGACCCGGTCACCCAGATGGCCCAGGAAACGCCCCTGTCCAGTGCGGCTGGGCACCGCCACCGTGGCCCCCATGGCCAGCAATTGTTCGACCACGTGGCTGCCGATGAAACCGCCGCCACCGGTGACCACCACCCTCTTGCCGGCGAAAAACCGACGGGTTTCGGCATGAAAGTCGCCGGCACAGACCGAGGTGGCGTACATGATCAGCCTTCCTTGATCCGGTTTTCCAGGCCCAAGGCCGCCATGTCGGCCCGCACCATCATCTCGACCAACTGGTCAAAGCCGACACGCGGCTGCCAACCCAGGTTTTCCTTAGCCTTGGACGGGTCGCCGATCAGCAACTCCACTTCCGTGGGGCGGAAATAGCGGGGATCGACCTCCACGTATTGGCGCCAATCGAGCCCAGCCAGGGCGAAGGCCCGATCCAGGAAATCACGCACGGCGTAGGTCTCGCCGGTGGCGACCACGTAGTCGTCAGGACGGTCCTGTTGCAGCATCAGCCACATGGCCTCGACGTAATCGCCAGCGAAACCCCAGTCCCGGCGAGCGTCCAGGTTGCCCAGATACAACTTGTCGGCTTGACCTGCGACGATGCGGGCCAGGCCGCGGGTGATCTTGCGGGTGACGAAGGTCTCGCCGCGACGCGGGCTTTCATGATTGAACAAGATACCGCTTGACGCGTGCAGACCGTAAGCGTCGCGGTAGTTCACCACCACGTGGTGGGCGTAAACCTTGGCGCAGGCATAAGGACTGCGCGGATTGAAGGGCGTGGTCTCGCGTTGCGGCGTCTCGAGCACGGCGCCGAACATTTCCGAGCTGGACGCCTGATAGAAGCGCACGGTCTTTTCGATACCCACGTTGCGGATGGCTTCCAGCAACCGGATGGTGCCGGTGGCCACCACGTCGGTGGTGTAAACCGGTTGGTCGAAAGACACACGAACGTGGCTTTGCGCCCCAAGATTATAGACCTCGTCGGGGGCGACGCGGTCGATCAGGCGCTCCAGCGACAATTCCTCGCACAGGTCGCCGTAATGCAGGTGCAGGCGGGCGCTGGGCTTGTGCACGTCCTCGAAGATATGGGCGATGCGGCCGGTGTTGAACGAGGATGAACGTCGAATGATGCCATGCACCTCGTAGCCTTTGGCCAACAGCAACTCGGCCAGGTACGAACCGTCCTGCCCGGTGATTCCGGTGATCAAGGCGCGACGCGTCATTGAAAGAACTCGCTGATACGATCGACCACAAAGGCCACGTCGGCATTGTCATATCCGGGATGCATGCCGAAATAAAGGCCGCAATCCATGATGCGGTCAGCGCCGTCCAAACGACCCGCGACACGATGGCGGACATGGGCCATGGCGGGTTGCCGCGCCATGTTGCCGCAGATGATCGGCCGCACCTCGATGCCGGAACGTTCCAGGTGTTCGGCCAATGCCCGCCGAGTGACGGCGTCACGGGTCAGCAAGGGAAAGCCGAAAAAGGCGGGATCGGCGCCCGGCGTCACCGCCATCACCGAAATGTCGCCTTGCGCCACCAAGGGGGCCAGGCCGGCGCTCAGCGCTTGGGTGGCCTGACGACGCTGGGCATTAAAGCCATCCAGCTTGGGCAATTGATGCAGGCCGAAGGCCCCGTTCAACTCGGTGGGGCGCAGGTTGAAGCCGGTATTGACGAAGGCGAAGCGCGTGTCCAAGGCGGACGAATCGCCGAAGCGGTTCTTGTCGGCCAGATCGCGGGTCCAACCATGCGCACGCAGGCAGCGCAGCAAATCCGCCAGATAATCGTCATCGGTCACCACCATGCCGCCTTCGATGGTGGTGATGTGGTGCGAGAAGAAGAAGCTGTAGGTGCCCAGCAGACCGAAGGTGCCGACCATCCGGCCTTGCCAACGGGTGCCCAGGGCCTCGCAGGTGTCTTCCATCATCACCAGATTGTGACGCTGGCCGATCCGCCGCAAGGCGTCCAGGTCGCAGGAATTACCCAGGGCATGAACCGGCGAAATGGCCACGGTGTCGGGACCGATGGCGGCTTCCACCGCTTCGGGGCGCATTTGCAGGCTGAGCGGGTCGCAATCCACCAGGACGGGAATGCCGCCGGCCTGGACGATGGGCCAGATGGTGGTCGACCAAGTGACCGCCGGAACGATCACTTCGGCGCCGGGATAAAGCCCCTTGCAACCTTCTGGCGGGCGAAACAACGGGTTGGCGATGGCGAACCAGGCCAGCAAGTTGGCCGACGAGCCGGAATTGACGAAAACCGCATGCTTGACGCCGGCATATCGGGCGAAAGCTTGTTCGAACCCCTTGCACTTGGCCCCCATGGACACCTGGGTTGAACGCAGGCTTTCCAGGACCTCGGCGATTTCCTCCTCGCCATAAGTCGGCTCGGACAAGCGAATACGCATGGGACGCACACCACAAATGAAACAGGTGGCAATGCTTATCCTGATCCGCCTATCCCCGCAACAAAAAGCCCCCTTCCCAGGGGGGAAGGGGGCTTTCCGACATAACTGCCTGGTAGGCTTGGACTTAGAAGTCCATGCCGCCCATGCCGCCCATGTCGCCGCCCGGCATGGCCGGACCGGCATCCTTCTTGGGCTTCTCGGCGATCATGGCTTCGGTGGTGATCAGCAGGCCGGCCACCGAGGCGGCGTCCTGCAGGGCGGTGCGCACCACCTTGACCGGATCGATGATGCCGGCCTTGATCATGTCCACATAGGTGCCGGTCTGAGCGTCGAAACCATGGTTGGTGTCGGTGGCTTCCAGCAGCTTGCCGGCGACCACGGCGCCGTCGTGACCGGCGTTTTCGGCGATCTGACGCACCGGGGCCTGCAAGGCGCGGCGGACGATGTCGATGCCGACCTTCTGGTCGTTGTTGGCGACCGAGATGCCTTCCAGGGCACGCACCGAGAACAGCAGCGCGGTGCCGCCGCCGGGAACGATGCCTTCTTCGACGGCAGCGCGGGTGGCGTGCAGGGCGTCATCGACGCGGTCCTTGCGCTCCTTGACTTCCACTTCGGTGGCGCCGCCGACCTTGATCACGGCCACGCCGCCGGCCAGCTTGGCCAGACGTTCCTGCAGCTTCTCGCGGTCGTAATCCGAGGAGGTTTCCTCGATCTGGGCCTTGATCTGCTTGATGCGGGCTTCGATGTCAGCGCGGGCGCCGACGCCGTCGACGATGGTGGTGTCTTCCTTGGTGATGCTGACGCGCTTGGCGCTGCCCAGCATGTCCAGGGTGACGGCTTCCAGCTTGATGCCCAAATCTTCGCTGATGACCTGGCCACCGGTCAGGATGGCGATGTCTTCCAGCATGGCCTTGCGGCGGTCGCCGAAGCCCGGAGCCTTGACGGCGGCGACCTTCAGGCCGCCACGCAGCTTGTTGACCACCAGGGTGGCCAGGGCTTCGCCTTCGACGTCTTCAGCGATGATCAACAGCGGACGGCCGGACTGCACCACGGCTTCCAGCACCGGCAGCAGCGGCTGCAGACCCGACAGCTTCTTTTCGAACAGCAGGATGTAGGGGCTGTCCAGCTCGCAGGTCATCTTTTCGGCGTTGGTGACGAAGTACGGGCTGGTATAGCCACGGTCGAACTGCATGCCTTCGACCACGTCCAGCTCGGTCTCGAAGCCCTTGGCTTCCTCGACGGTGATCACGCCTTCGTTGCCGACCTTGCTCATGGCTTCGGCGATCTTGGCGCCGATGTCCTTCTCGCCGTTGGCCGAGATGGTGCCGACCTGGGCGATCTCTTCGTTGGTCGAGACCTTCTTGGCGCGGCCCTTGACGTCGGCGACCACGGCTTCGACAGCCAGGTCGATACCGCGCTTCAGGTCCATGGGGTTCATGCCGGCGGCGACGGCCTTGTTGCCTTCGCGGACGATGGCCTGGGCCAGCACGGTGGCGGTGGTGGTGCCGTCACCGACCAGGTCGGCGGTCTTCGAGGCCACTTCGCGCACCATCTGGGCGCCCATGTTCTCGAACTTGTCGGCCAGTTCGATTTCCTTGGCGACGGACACGCCGTCCTTGGTGATGCGCGGAGCGCCGAACGACTTTTCGATCACCACGTTGCGGCCCTTGGGGCCCAGGGTCACCTTGACCGCATCGGCCAGGATGTCGACGCCGCGCAGCATCTTGGCGCGGGCTTCGGTGGAGAACTTGACTTCTTTGGCAGCCATTGTTGTGAACCTTCTAATACCGAATGGCGGGACGACGACTTAGGCCAGGATGCCCAGGATGTCGGATTCCTTCATGATCAACAGGTCTTCGCCGTCGATCTTGACCTCGGTGCCGGACCACTTGCCGAACAGGATGCGGTCACCGGCCTTGACGTCCAGCGCGACGACCTTGCCGTCTTCGCCACGCACGCCGGAACCGACGGCGATCACTTCGCCCTGCATGGGCTTTTCCTTGGCGGTGTCGGGGATGATGATCCCCCCAGCGGTCTTTTCTTCCGCGTCGACGCGCTTCACCAGCACACGATCATGGAGCGGGCGGAACTTCATAAAAAAACCCTCCGTCAATACGGTTTGGTTCCAGGAATGGAAATGTCGGATCAGGGCTGTTAGCACTCTTCCCCGACGAGTGCCAACCATCTAGGGGGGCCAGGGGAAGGAGTCAAGCGCGACGAGGTGAAATTTTTCGCCTTTGACGAATCCGCCCCTCGGCGTCACCCTCTTCCTACTTGGACTTATCGGGGGTGCCGCCATGAGACGCGCCTTTTTGTTCAGCCTGTTGTTTTTGATCGCGACCGGCCCCACCTGGGCCCAACGCCCTGGCGGCGGCGGCGGTGGCGGCGGCGGCGGCCGGGTGGAACGGGATTTCAAACACGTCGATGCCGATGACGACGGTCGGATCAGCCGCGAGGAATGGGCGGGCCGCGGCAATTTCGACCTGCTGGACGAAGACGGCGACGGTACGCTGAGCCTTCAGGAAATGACCGGTATTTACCGCAACCGGCCCTGGGGCCGCTTTGCCGGAACGCCCTCCCCCAACGAACAGGACGCGACGGCGGCGGCGGACAAGATTCCCGCGTCGAATTTACCGCGCAGCCTGCTCTGCGCCTTGGAAGTCGGAGCGGGCTGCCGTGCGGGCGACTGGGCTGAACGCGGTTTGCTGGACACCGGCTTGGGCCCGCGCTTCCCCAAAGGTACCCTGTGCCCGGGCATCGACGATTATTTCGCCATGAGTTATGTCTTCAAACGCAGCCAATCCGACGCCCTGCATGGCGGCACCGACATCCCCGTCGCCTGGGACACCCCCATCCTGGCGGCGGCTTCGGGAACGGTGGTCGGCATCTATGAAGGCGAAAGTTCGATGCGTGGCCGCGAAATCATTCTACGCCACGCCCCCCAAGACACCGGCCTGCCGTTTTGGACCTACACCGAATACGCCCATCTGAACGCCCGGCCCAACCTCAGTGTGGGCGACAAGGTGGCCATGGGCCAGATCATCGCCGTGACCGGCAATTCCGGTACCTCGGGCCAAGGGGGCGGCCATCGTCGGCCAGCGATCCATTTCGCCGCCTGGATGGCCGAAGGACCGCGCTATGCCGACAGCGGATCTTCCATTGTTCCGGAAAACGGTTTCTGGCTGGACCCCATCGGCTTTTACCGCGACGCGCCGCCTTATGATTCAGCCTCGCTGAAGAACCTGCCGCCGGAACAAAAAAGCACGCCGGTCGGCGTCATCACCAATGACGGAACGGTTCTGCCAACCGGTTCCAAGCGCATCTGGCCCTATTCCTGCCTGTCGAAATGAAAAAGCCGCCCAAGGGCGGCTTTTTTCTTAAGGTGGGAGACCGGACAACGACCCGAACCGGAAATCGTTACGGCTGCTTCCTTCCGGACCTGACCGGGTTGGCGACGGGCTCGTCCATCGCCGGCCTCCCGGCGCGGAATATCGGGAAGTGTCGCCCCGATTGCAAGCACAAACCTGCCTGGGCTAGTCTTTGCCCCCCTTGAACGCCCCGATAAGGCCAGCCATGCCCCTGCCTCAGCCCCTGCTCGACCTGCTTTCCAGCCATTTCGGCGACCGCCTGTCGCTGTCGGCGGCGGTGCGCGAACACCACGGCAAGGACGAATCGCACTTCCCCCCCTGCCCGCCCGACGCGGTGGTCTTCGCGCTGTGCACTGAAGACGTGGCTGTCGCCGTCAAGGCGTGCGCCGATCATCGGGTGCCGGTCATCGCCTTCGGCACCGGCACCTCGCTGGAAGGCCACATCCTGGCGCCCCATGGTGGAATCTGCGTTGATGTCAGCGGCATGAACCAAGTCCTCGAGGTCCGCCCCGAGGATCTGGACGTCACCATCCAGCCCGGCGTCACCCGCAAGCAGTTGAACGAACACTTGCGCGACAGCGGCCTGTTCTTCCCCATCGATCCCGGCGCCGACGCCAGCTTGGGCGGCATGGCGGCGACCCGGGCCAGCGGCACCAACGCCGTGCGTTACGGCACCATGCGCGACAACGTGCTGTCGTTGGAAGTGGTGCTGGCCGACGGCCGCGTCATCCGCACCGGTGGCCGCGCCCGCAAGTCGTCGGCCGGCTACGACCTGACCCGGCTGTTCGTGGGGTCCGAGGGCACTTTGGGCATCATCACCGAGTTGACGCTGCGCCTGCACGGCATCCCCGAGGCGACCTCCGCCGCCGTCTGCCCGTTCCCCGACCTGGAGGCGGCGGTCAACACGGTGATCCTGACCATCCAGTCGGGCATTCCGGTGGCCCGCGTCGAGTTGATGGACGCGGCCATGGTGGACGCGGTCAACCGCTATTCCAAGACCGACCACAAGGTGGCGCCGACGCTGTTCTTCGAGTTCCACGGATCGCAAGCGGGCGTCCAGGAACAGGCGGAACGGGTCCAGGCCATCGCCGCCGAATTCGGCGCCGAGGGCTTTCAGTGGGCGCTCGCCGCCGAGGACCGCACCAAGCTGTGGGCGGCGCGGCATTCGGCCTATTACGCCGGCATCAACTTGCAGCCGGGCAGCCGCGCCTATACCACCGACGCCTGCGTGCCCATTTCGAAACTGGCCGAATGCCTGTTGGAAACCCGCGCCGATCTGGATCAGTCGCGGCTGAAATCCACCATCGTCGGCCATGTGGGCGACGGCAACTTCCATGTCCTGCTGCTGGTCGACCCCAACAGCGCCGAGGACGAGGCGGAAGCCGAACGGCTGAACCACCGCATCGTGCGGCGCGCCCTGGCCCTGGGCGGCACCTGCACCGGCGAGCATGGAATCGGTCAAGGGAAAAAGGGGTTCCTGGCCGAGGAAATGGGCGAGGCGCTGGACGTCATGCGTTCCGTCAAGGCGGCGCTGGACCCGCTCAATATCCTGAACCCCGGCAAGATCGTCTAGGCACAAGGATTCGTCATGACCAAAGAGATTCCCATCGGCGTCGTCACCATTTCCGACCGCGCCTCGACCGGCGTCTATCAAGATCTCGGCGGGCCGGCCATGGTGGAATGGCTGGGCAAGGCCATCACCAGCCCGTGGCGGCCGGTGCCGCGGCTGATCGCCGACGAACAGCCCCTTATCGAAGCCACCTTGCGCGAATTGGCCGATGTGGAAAACTGCGCCCTGATCGTCACCACCGGCGGCACCGGCCCGGCGCCGCGCGACGTGACGCCCGAGGCCACCGAGGCGGTGTGCGACAAGATGATGCCGGGCTTCGGCGAATTGATGCGCGCCGTCAGCCTGAAGGTGGTGCCCACCGCCATCCTGTCGCGCCAGACCGCCGGCATCCGCGGCCAGTCGCTGATCGTCAACCTGCCGGGCAAGCCCAGCGCCATCGCCGATTGCCTGGAAGCGGTGATGCCGGCCATTCCTTATTGCATCGACCTGATCGGCGGGCCGTTCATCGAGACCGATCCTGAATTCTGCAAGGCGTTCCGGCCCAAGGCGAAATAGCGCATCTTGTCGCGCAGCGAGAAGATGCGCCAAGCCCGAGCGGCGTTTGATCTGCCCGGCACGGGCCACTCGTCAAGCCTCGGCTTGACCGCGCTCAAAGACTGAACGGCATGTTTCGGGTGAAAACCGCACAGGATCATAACTTTGCGGGATCATCCGAATGCGTGCGGCAATGGCGATGATGGTTTTGGTGACGGGCTTGGCAGGGCCGGCTTGGGCGCAAAACGCCCCCGAGCCCCGAACCCTGCCCAACGGCAAGACCTGGACCTACGACGCCGATTCGGGGCGCGACATCATGCGCACCTGCGCCGCCTGCCACGGCGAATTCGGCGAAGGCGGCGGCGGCGGCGTCTATCCGCGCATTTCCGGCCTGCACCCCGATTACATCGCCGAGCAATTGCGCGCCTTCAAATCGCGCGAGCGCGAGAACATTCCGATGATTCCCTACGCCAACGACCGCGAATTGCCGGAAAAGGACGTGCTTGACGTCTCTTATTATCTGGCGTCCATCACCCCCACCCGCCATCCCCCCGCCGACGACGTCGCCATGGACGCCTATGAACGCCTGAAACTGGCCAAGCAGGCGGTGCAGATCCCGCGCCAGCCCGGCGACATCGCCGCCGGCAAGACGCTTTTCAACGCCGATTGCATGGAATGCCACGGCCGCGACGGCCAGGGGCGGGTCAAGAAGCCGCCACTGGCCCAGCAGCACATGCCCTATCTGCGCACCCAGGTGGGCCTGTTCCTGTCGGGGCTGCGCAAGCACGACGACGTGGACGAACTGATGCGCCCCAAATCGGCCAAGGATTGGGACGACATCTGGGCCTATGTTTCCACCCTGGACGATTAGAACGGCGCGGTTCGAAAGCCAACGGGTTGCCGGGACCGGAACCGGGATCGAGCCCCAGAAAAGGGCCGCGCCAAGGATGAACGACCGCCTTCCGTATTCCAATCGGGCAAGCTGCGACAAGACACGAAAACCGGGCCGCCCCCTCAAGGGGCGGCCCTTTGCACAATTGATGTGCCCCCGGAAAACTGGATCGTTTTGAGTTAGAGTTTTCGGATCGGATTTCCCGGCTGGGGAAGGAAGATCGAGATGAAGGCATCG
>JAIWOG010000306.1 GCA_020217035.1 Magnetospirillum sp.
ATGCACTGCATAAACGTTATGACTAAGGCTTTAAAGCCTGGTGACGAGCGGGGTTTATGCGTTTTATTAGGTGGTAAGCGGACTTTAAAGATAGGTGACTTAATGGGTACTGTTATAGTTCCTTTCATGAAGATGGAGACTGAGGAGGACTACGAGAAGTTAGTTGAGTTAGCTCGGAACATAGTTGACTTCTTCGCTGAGAACGCTTTAGAGCACGAGCGGACTGGTGAGATGATAGAGCGGATAGGTATAGCTAACTTCATAGAGGCTTTAGGTTTAGAGTTAGACCCTAACATGATAACTCACCCTCGGACTAACTCGTTCGTTCGGACTGACGAGTGGGACGAGGAGGTTGCTAAGTGGAAGGCTCGGCGGGACGCTCCTGCTGCTGCTGCTGAG
>JAIWOG010000307.1 GCA_020217035.1 Magnetospirillum sp.
ATGGACGACTTATACCACGAGTTCAAGTCGGAGGAGATGCCTAACCGGGTTAAGATAACTACTTCGTGCTGCCAGATAAACTGCGGTGGTCAGGGTGACATAGCTATAAACGTTCAGCACACTAAGCCTCCTAAGATAAACCACGACTTAGTTGCTAACGTTTGCGAGCGGCCTGCTGTTGTTGCTCGGTGCCCTGTTGCTGCTATACGGCCTGCTTTAGTTAACGGTAAGCCTTCGTTAGAGGTTGACGAGAAGAAGTGCGTTTGCTGCGGTGCTTGCTACCCTCCTTGCCCTCCTATGCAGATAAACGACCCTGTTCACTCGCAGATAGCTATATGGGTTGGTGGTAAGCACTCGTCGACTCGGTCGAAGCCTACTTTCCACAAGTTAGTTGCTGCTGGTATACCTAACAACGCTCCTCGGTGGCCTGAGGCTGCTGCTATAGTTAAGAAGATATTATACGCTTACAAGGAGGACGCTAAGCCTTGGGAGCGGATGAACGAGTGGATAGACCGGATAGGTTGGCCTCGGTTCTTCGAGTTAACTGGTATACCTTTCACTAAGTTCCACTTAGACAACTGGCGGGGTGGTCGGACTAACTTAAACGCTTCGGCTCAGTTACACTTC
>JAIWOG010000308.1 GCA_020217035.1 Magnetospirillum sp.
GTTCGCCGTCTCGACGCCCGTTTGGTCCGACTTCACCCGGATCTTCACGTTGTAATCAATGACGCGCTTGACCGCGACGAGGACTTTCATGGGAACGCTCCGACAAAGCGGCCCGCGTCGGTACCCGACGCGGGCCGTTCCTGTTGCTTAAAGATCCTTGGCCATCTGACGCAGCATGAACTTCTGGATCTTGCCGGTGCTGGTCTTGGGCAGCGCTCCGAAGACGATGGTGCGCGGCACCTTGAAGCCCGCCATGTGCGATTTGCAGAACGCGATGACGTCTTCTTCGCTGCATTCGGCGCCGTCCTTCAACGTCACGAAGGCGCACGGCGTCTCGCCCCATTTTTCGTCCGGACGGGCGACGACGGCGGCTTCCAGGATGTCGGGGTGCTTGTAGAGCACGTCTTCCACCTCGATGGACGAGATGTTCTCGCCACCCGAAATGATGATGTCCTTGGACCGGTCCTTGATCTCGACATAGCCGTCTTCGTGCCAGACAGCCAGGTCACCGGTATGGAACCAGCCGCCCTCGAAGGACTCTTGGGTGGCCTTGGGGTTCTTCAGGTATCCCTTCATGACGTTGTTGCCGCGCATGAAGATTTCGCCCATGGTCATGCCGTCCTTGGGACAGGGCTCCAGCGTCATGGGGTCGGCGATCATCACCCCTTCCAGCATGGGGCCGCGCACGCCCTGGCGGGCCTTGATCTTGGACTTGGCGTCCAGGTCCAAATCGTTCCACTTGTCGTGCCAGACGCATTGGGTGACCGGGCCGTAGACTTCGGTCAGGCCATAGACGTGGGTGACTTCCCAGCCCATGCGTTCCATGCCGGCGATGACGGCGGCCGGCGGGGCGGCGCCGGCGGTCATCACCTTGACCGGGTGGGTGATGCCTTCCTTCAGCGCCGCCGGGGCGTTGTTGATCATGTTGAGCACGATGGGGGCGCCACAGAAATGGGTGACCTTTTCAGTGCGGATCAGCTCGACGATGGGCTCGACGCGGACATGACGCAGGCAGACGCTGGTGCCGGCGGTCACCGCCATGGTCCACGGGAAGCACCAGCCGTTGCAGTGGAACATGGGCAAGGTCCACAGATAGACCGGGCCGTCGGGCATGGTCCAGCCCAGGGCGTTGGACACCGCGTTCAAATAGGCCCCGCGATGGTGGTAGACCACGCCCTTGGGATTGCCGGTGGTGCCCGAGGTGTAGTTGAGCGCGATGGCGTCCCATTCGTCGCCCGGCATGGTCCACGGGTGCAGTTCGTCGGCCAGCAGGTCTTCATAGGTGGCCTCGCCGATCAACTCGCCACCCACATAGGTGGGGTCGTCGATATCGAACACCGGAATCTTGACGTCCAGGCCCTCGACCGCCTTCTTGGCCACCTTCGAGAACTCGCGGTCGACGATCAGCAGCTTGGCTTCGCCGTGCTTCAGGATGAAGGTGATGGCTTCGGCGTCCAGGCGGGTGTTGATGGCGTTCAGCACGCCGCCGGTCAACGGTACGCCGAAATGGCCTTCGAACAGTTCGGGGGTGTTGGCGGCCAGCATGGCGACCGTGTCGCCCTTGCCGATGCCGCGCTTGGCCAGGCCGGCGGCCAGACGGCGCACGCGCACCATGGTCTCGCCCCAGGTGCGACGGACCGGGCCATGGATGACGGCCAGACGATCGGGCCAGATCGAAGCGGTACGTTCAAGGAAGGTGAGCGGCGTCAGCGCCACGAAATTGGCGGCGTTCTTGTCCAGGTCCTGATCGTACACATTGGTTGAGGCCATGGCCTGTTTCTCCCTTGGGCTTTATCGCGAGCCGACAGCTGATTCCAGCGTTGTCGAAGGGGTCTAACAGCGCAGCTTTTCCCAAGTTTCTCAGGAATATGACGAATTGTATCAGGACGAGAAACGGGGCTGGCCGCCGACCCCTGTCTTGGTGACGGGGAAACAGCCTAGCACCGGCGCGAGCCGGGTGAAAGAGAGGCTAAAGCCAGTTGACCTCGGCGGTGAACAGATAGCCGGCGCCGTAGACGGTCTTGATCAGACGCGGCGACTTGGCGTCACGCTCGATCTTCTTCCTGATGCGCGAGATGCGTACGTCGATGGAGCGGTCATAGGGAAAGTCGTCGCGTTCGCTGTCGGCGCCCTGCAACTGTTCGCGCGAAAGCACCCGTTTCGGCGAGCGCAGCAGCGCCAGCAACAGGCCGGCTTCGGCCGCCGTCAGGCTTTCCTGGTGGCCGTCGTCGGCGACCAGGGTCAAATTGCCGGGATCGAACACCCATTCGCCGAAACGGGCGCGTTGGTTGTCGTTGGCGGTGGCGGCACCGGCCAGTTGTTCGCGCCGGCGGATCACCGAATTGATGCGGGCCACCAGTTCGCGTGGCTCGAACGGCTTGACGATGTAGTCGTCGGCCCCCAGTTCCAGGCCCAGCACCCGGTCGGAAACGCCGCCGCGCCCGGTCAGGATGATGACGCCGAAACGCACGTCGCCCCACAATTCACGCACCAGGGTCAAGCCGTCCATGTCGGGAAGCCCCAGATCGACCAGACACAGTTCCGGGGCCTGCCGGCGGATGGCGGCGCGAGCGTCGCGTCCCGAGCCGAAAGCCTGGACTTCGTAGCCATAGCCTTCCAGCACGGTGCGGACCAGATTGCGGATGTCGGCGTCGTCCTCGATCAGGTACAAAAGCTTCCTGGCGCCCAAACCATTTCCCTCTGTCAAATCTTGGTGGCCGGAGCCGACCGGCCGATGGCGTCGATCAGATCCTGTTTTTCCCACGGTTTGGACAACACTACCAGATCGGATCGATCCTCGCTGCCATCAAACGAGAAGCCGCTGATCAGAACCACGGCGATTTGCGGTCGAAGTTCTTTGACCTTGTGCGCCAGTTCCACACCGGAAAGTCCGGGCATGACGATGTCCGATATTACCAGATGCAGGTCCTCGACTTGCTCAACCAATGCAAGCGCCTCGTCGCCACTTTCCGCCTCCACCACCGAGAATCCCAGTTCCATCAACTGACGGCGCATGATCTGGCGGACGTCCTCGTTGTCCTCGGCGACCAGGGCCAGACGGCCGGGCCAGCGCTGGTCCGAGATGGCGGCCTCTCGCGCCTCGGGGCGCGGCGCCGGCTCGGCGCGGGGCAGCAGGATGGTCAGCGTCGCCCCCTCGCCGGGCTTGGAATCGATGCGGATGAAGCCGTGCGATTGCTTGACGAATCCGTAGACCATGGACAAACCCAGGCCCGAGCCCTGTTCCTTGGTGGTGTAGAACGGCTCGAAGGCGCGGGCCAGGCTGTCGGTGTCAAAACCCTGTCCGCTGTCGGCGACGACGATTTCCAGGTAATCGTCGGCAGGTGCCATTTCGTCGAACATTTCCGGCACGTCCAGGGGGCGGATGCGGGCGCCGACCTGCAAGCGTCCGCCGCCGGGCATGGCGTCGCGGGCGTTCAGCACCATGTTGACGAGCGCGTTTTCCAACTGGTTCTGGTCGGCGATGGCCCAGCACGGCACGTCTTCCGGCGGCAGCACCATGTGGATGGAGCTGGGCAGCGAGCGGCGCAGCAACACCGCCATTTCACGGATCAGGGCACCGACGTCCACCGGCTGCGGCTTCAGCGGCTGACGGCGCGAGAAGGCCAGCAGGCGCGAGGTGATGTCGGCGCCGCGCCGGCCGGCCCGCTGCGCCGGCTCCAGGAACTCGTCCAGCCCATCGACCGCCGCATAGCGTTCGCGGGCCGCCGCCAGGTTGCCGATGATGATGGACAGCAGATTGTTGAAGTCGTGGGCCAGACCGCCCGACAACTGGCCCACCGCGTTCAGGCGCTGGGCCTCCATCAGCCGGCGTTCGGTATCCTTTTCGGCGGTGACGTCCAGAGACAGGACGAACATGCCCAACACCAGGCCATCGGGACCCAGTTCGGGGATCAGGGTGGTCTTGGTGACCATGGGGCGTTCGGAATTGATGCCGAACTTGTACTCGAACGACGTTTCCTGCCCCCGCAGCGTTTGCTCCACATGCGGGGCGATGAAGTCGTAGGCGTGGCGCCCCAGGGTCTCGGCCAGGAAGCGGCCGACCACTTCGCCCTTGTGGCGGCGCACCAGTTCGGCCCATCGGCGGTTGGCGAAGCGGATGCGCTGGTCACGACCCAGATAGGCGATGGCCGCCGGGATGGCGTCGAGAATCAGGCGCTGACGCGATTCGTTGTCGGCCAGGGCCGCTTGGGCCCGGTCCTGCAATTCCACCGCCTGCATCAGCCGGCGGTTGCTGTCTTCCAGTTCGGCGGTGCGGTGGCGGACCCGGCTGTCCAGGGTGGCGATGTTGTCGCGCACCCGCTGGATCATGCCGTCGAAGGCGGTGGCCAGGATGCCGATTTCGTCGTCGCGGGTGATGCCGGTCTGCACCGACAAATCGCCGCCGCTGACTTGGGCGGCGGTGTCCACCAGCCGGCGCAGCGGCTCGACCAGGCGCCGCGCCGCCAGCCACGACAGGGCGATGCCGATGACCAGGATGGCCAGGGCCACCATCATGATGCGGTTGGACAGTTCCACCGCCGAAGAGCGCAGATCATCCACATAGACGGACGACGCGATGTACCAGTCGAAGCCGGGGAAGTGCCGCACCCAGGAAATCTTCTGGTAGACGTAATTGTCGGGGTCTTCCGGCTTGTCCCACAGATAATAGACCGGCTTGCCGCTGTCGGCGGCCGCCTTCAGTTCGTCGGCGATGGAATGCCCCGACAACGGGTTGTTCTTGCGCGAGAACTCGGTGCCTTCGATGTTGGCGTTGGGATGGATGATCATGTTGTTGCGGGCGTCGAAGATGTAGACGTAGCCGGTGGCGTTGATGCGGATGGCCCGCAGCACTTGGCGCAGATCCTCGATGGCCTCGTCCATGCGCTTGGCGACCTCGGCGTCGATATCGGCCAGGTAGGCGCCGGTCCCCACCACCAGGCGGTGCTGGGGCAAATCCTTGAAATAGGAAATCTTTTGTTCGGTCTGGTGGGCGCTGCCCCTGGGACGCGCCCACGGATAGGTGTGGAATCCTTCCCCCCAGGCCCTGGCGGTGGAAATGATCACCGGGATGATGGTGTTGCCCGACTGGTCGCGGAAGTCGGCGGCGTTGCGCCCCTGGAAAAAGGGATCAGGGTGCGACAGCAGGTTCGAATAATAGTCGGTGACCCAAATGTAATCGTTGTTGCCGTACTTCATGGCCTTCAATCCCTCGAAGACCTGACGCCGCGCCTCGGCATCGGTGATCTCGCCGCGGTCGCGCTGGGCGAACACCCAGTCGATGTAGGACGCCGCCAACTGCACCACCTGACGCAATTGCTGCTTGTACGACTTTTCCGTTTCGTCGCGCTGTTCCTCCAAGCCGCCCTTGATCTTGGCCGCCATCTTGAAGACGTTTTCCAAGATGGCGCCGGACGCGTTCAGCTCGATCTCGTATGCCTTCTGCTCGACCAACGGCACCACCAGCAAGTAGACGGCGGCCGAAAACAGGCCGACGACGATCAGCATGGTGGAGAACAGGCGATGGAACAGGCGCGAGCGAATCATGCTTTCAGACTAACGCCAGTGCCGCGCGTTCTTCAAGACGAACCGAAGACGATAGAAATGTAACCAATTGTGAAATCGACATGATTCATAATAATTCATGTCGTGACGGCTCGGGAACGCAGGTCGTTCAAGACGAACACGCGGATCGACGAAGACAAGTTGCCGGTGCGTTCGGAATCGATCCGACTGACCAATTGGTTGACCGACAAGCCAAGCCGGTCGGCGATCAGACGCAATTCGTCCCAGAATTCCGGTTCAAGGGAAACCGAACTGGCATGACCCGAGATGATGATCGAATGCTTGCGCAGCATGGTGGAAATCTCTCCGACCCGGGTTTTCACCCTGCGGTTTTCATCAATCTGTCTTTGGAAACGGTTGTAACCGCCACTGTATCATGTTTTCCAAGGGGATAGGACGATCCCACCCCAAACCTCAGGTCGATTGAGGATACGCACAGCGCATCCTACACTTCGAACCCAGGGAAACAAACAGGTCTTAGGGAGGACAGCAATGGATTCCGCGCCTATTCCCGTTCGTCTGACCCTGGTGGAAAGCACCGCCGCGGCCCTGGCCGAGGCAGCCGACGACCTGAGCGCCGCCACCGACCCCGACCGCTTCGTCGCCGCGTTGGACATCAACCACCGGCTGTGGTTGACCCTGGTGCAGATCGCCGCCGACCAGGACTGGCATCACCTGAACCGCCATCTGGCCGATTTCGTGGTTTCCGCCTCGCGCACCGCCGGTCGCGGCCTGTCGGACGAACGTCTGGAAACCCTGGTGGAAATCAACCGCGAGGTCAGCAAGCGCCTGACCAGCGGCCGGCCGCTCCCCGCCATCCGCCAACGCGCCAAGCTGGCCTGGCAGGAACGTGGCCGTCCCTATGGCTTGCCGCTGGACCGCTGGCTGATCTCTGAAATGGAACGCCAGGCGCGGGTGGCGCATTAGGGCGTAAACCCGTCGCCCTGGCGTTCGTCGCCTTTCAGCCGCAAGCGCCACATCAGGGCCACCGTCGCCCCCTTGAAGGCCGGCAACAGAATGCCGATCAACGTCAACGCCGCCGCCATGGTGAGCGCGACGAACGGCCCCATGGGCGGCGACCACGCCTGTTCCACCCACAATGCGCCGGGCACCACCGCGTGCGCCACGGCGAACAGCGTGAAATAGGCAGGGCCGTCATCGGCACGGATATGGCCCAGTTTTTCGCCACAACAAAGGCAGTGCGGCATCACCCGCAAATAGGCGAACAGCACCCTGCCCCGTCCGCAGCGCGGACAACGGCCCATGAAGCCGCGCCATAACACCCGAGGCAACGGCAGGGACAGGTCTCGTCTCTCCATCTTCCTGACATGGGAACCGCCCCCCACGATTGCCAGCCCTGCCCTTGCGGTTTAGGCTATGAGCAAAGGCTGGGAGGCCCCCCATGACCATGGAATGGAAACACGAATACGAGACCGGATCGTCCCGCATCGACGACGAGCATCGGGTCTTCCTGGACTTGGTCCGCGAATTCGTCGAGGAATGCGAAGACGGGGCCGAACACACCTTGCTGCTGCGGCTGGCGCATGAAATCTATAAATACGCAGATTTCCACTTTTTCAGCGAAGAACGCATGATGACGCGTATCCGCTATGCGGATCTGCCCCATCATCACCAAGTGCACCAGCAATTGCTGGAAGAATTGCGGCTTTTCGTGGAATCCCTGGCCACCGATGCCAGCCAGGCGCCGACCATGGCCCGTTTCCTGGTCCGTTGGTTCGTCAGCCACACCGTCACCGAGGACACCAAGCTGGCCGGCGCCATCGCCGCCTTTGAAGCCACTCGCAAAAAATAAGGGCGCCCCGCGGGGCGCCCTTGCCTGACAGCATGCGCCCGCGATCAGTGGGCGAATTCGGCGAAAAAGTCGTTGCCCTTGTCGTCGACGACGATGAAGGCGGGGAAGTCGACCACTTCGATGCGCCAGATGGCTTCCATGCCCAGTTCGGGGTATTCGACCACCTCCACCTTCTTGATGCAGTCCTGGGCCAGTCGGGCGGCGGCGCCGCCGATGGAGCCCAGATAGAACCCGCCATGCTTCTTGCAGGAATCGGTGACCGCCTTGGACCGGTTGCCCTTGGCGATCATCAGCATGGAACCGCCGGCGGCCTGGAACTGATCGACATAGGAATCCATGCGCCCCGCGGTGGTCGGTCCGAACGAGCCGGACGCCATGCCGTCGGGGGTCTTGGCCGGGCCGGCGTAATAAACGCCCATCTGCTTGAAGTATTCCGGCAGACCCTCGCCACGATCCAGGCGTTCCTTCAGCTTGGCGTGGGCGATGTCGCGGGCGACGATCATCGGACCGGTCAACGAGACGCGGGTCTTGATCGGGTATTGCGACAGGGTCTTCCTGATTTCGTCCATGGGGCGGTTCAGGTCGATCTTGACCACCTCGCCCGACAGCTTGCTGGTGTCGATTTCCGGCAGGTACTTGGCGGGATCGCGTTCCAGGGCTTCCACATAGACGCCGTCCTTGGTGATCTTGCCCAGGATCTGGCGGTCGGCCGAGCACGACACGCCGATGGCCACCGGGCAGGACGCGCCGTGACGGGGCAGACGGACGACGCGCACGTCGTGGCAGAAATACTTGCCGCCGAACTGGGCGCCGATGCCCATGTCCTGGGTCATCTTCAGCACCAGGGCTTCCAGTTCCAGGTCGCGGAAGGCGCGGCCCTGGTTGTTGCCGCTGGTGGGCAGGCTGTCCAGATACTTGGCGCTGGCCAGCTTCACCGTCTTCAGGGTCATTTCCGCCGACAGGCCGCCGATGACGATGGCCAGGTGATAGGGCGGGCAGGCCGAGGTGCCCAGTGTGCGGATCTGGGCGTCCAGGAACTTCAGCAGGCTGGTGGGGTTCAGCAGCGCCTTGGTCTGTTGGTACAGGAAGGTCTTGTTGGCCGAGCCGCCGCCCTTGGCCATGAACATGAACTTGTAGGAATCGCCCTCGGTGGCGAACAAATCGATCTGCGCCGGCAGGTTGGTGCCGGTGTTGACCTCGTCATACATGTTCAGCGCGGCAGTCTGCGAATAGCGCAGGTTCAGGTCGTCATAGGCCTTCTGCACGCCCTTCGAGATGGCTTCCTCGTCGGAAAAGCCGGTCCACACCCGCTGGCCCTTCTTGCCCATGACGATGGCGGTGCCGGTGTCCTGGCACATGGGCAGGGTGCCGCCGGCGGCGATGCAGGCGTTCTTCAACAAATCATAGGCGACGAAGCGGTCGTTGGCCGAGGCTTCCTGGTCTTCCAGGATGTGCTTCAACGACGCCAGATGGGCCGGACGCAGCAAATGCGACGTGTCCTTGATGGCTTCGAAGGTCAGTTGGGTGATGGCTTCGGGACTGACGGTGACGATTTCCTGGCCGTTGCAGGTGGCGGTGCCGACGCCGTCCGACGTGATCTTGCGATAGGGCGTGTCGTCGTGCGAAAGCGGGAACAGCTCCTGATAGACGAAATCGGTCATGGCTTGGTCGATCCTTGGGCCGCGAGAATATGGGTAGGAACACCCCACCCCTGACGGGTAGGCGTGCGCCCATGGTCAAACACCTTTTTCAGCCATGCGTCAAGTATTGGACGCAAGATCGCTTTATTTCTTGCGGAAGGCGTCCAGCGCCACCACCTTGCCGGTGGAATCGTCGGGCTGATCTGCGTCCTTGGCCGGATCGGAGTGATCCTCGGCGTCGCTTTCGTATTCCTCGTATTCCTCGTCGTCGTCTTCGACGGCTTGGAATTGCAGGCCGAACTTGGCCGAGGGGTCGGCGAAGCCGGTGACGGCGGCCAGCGGGACGACCAGGACCTCGGGCTTGCCGGAAAACGACAAGGTGACGCGGAACAAGGTGTCGGTGACCTCCAGGTCCCAGAACTGGTGCTGGAGCACGATGGTCATCTCATCCGGATGCCGGGCCAGGATGTGGTCAGCCATGGCGACACCGGGAAACTGGGTGCGGAAGGTGATGTAGAAATGATGGTCGCCGAACAGGCCATCGCGGGCGGTGACGGCCAGGGCCTCGCGCACCACGCCACGCAGGGCGTCTTCCACCATCTTGTCGTAACGCAGCGTGTCTTCGCTCATCTACCCCGATCCCGGAACCCCGAAGGAAGTGGGGGGAGTTCTGTTGCCCGGTTCCCCCCGGACCGCGCTTACGGGTTACGCCGCAGCGGCAAGTTCAACGTTGTCGTTGGCACTTGTGAGGTTTAGCCCGATAACGGTGGTACCATGCCGAGCACAAGCCAAGTCTTTACTACCCGCGTCGATCCTGTTTCGCCCCCATCGACCCGACCGTAACTTCGGGGTGAATGGTGGAGGCGCCGGGTACCGCCCCCGGGTCCGCAAGGCCTATTCCACAAGACGTTTAGCGCCATAGCCGGGTATGACCCGGCACCCCCAATATAGTGCAGCGCGGCGCGATGCGCCACCCCCAAGCGAAGGGCGACTTGACGCCTTACCAAAAAAAGCACGCATTAGCCAAGCCGTACGAAAGAAACTAACGAAAAGATTGCATCCATCGGGAGAGCCTTTAATCTCAGCGACAGAATCATATATATTTGGATGCGGACAAACGTGACGCGGGACAGCCGAGAGATCATTTCCATCCTGGAAACAGACGGATGGTATGAAGTCGCCAGACGCGGCTCTCACGCACAATTCAAACACCCGACGAAACCCGGCCGGGTCACGGTGCCCCACCCCAAACGGGATTTGCCCATTGGAACGGTAAAAAGCATCGAGAAACAGGCCGGCGTGAAATTGACCTAGAGGCGGATGATGCTGCGGTTCTACCCTGCGGTGATCGACAAGAGCGACGACAGCGACTTCGGGATTTCCTTTCCCGATTTCCCCGGCTGCGTGACCGCTGACCCGGACCTGCAAACTGCGCTTCACCAAGCGGCTGAAGCGCTTTCTTTGCATGTGGACGGCATGCTGGAAGACGGCGAAGCCATTCCTTTGCCGAGCACTCCCGATTTCGAGGGCGATGACAAGTGGGTTATGATCCCGCTAGTGATCGGAACGTCATCGCCGATGTCGCCGGTTCTCTCTGCCGGTCACAAAACCGGCATACATCGCGTTTGAGAAAGCATGTGTATCCATCGCGGTTGGAAGCAGTTGCCGCAGCATGGGAACAAAAATTCATCACTGATGAGCTTTCTTCTCTTAGCGGGAAGATGCTCGGCAAGGTCTACGCTCCAGGAGAATCCCTTGAGCCGCCGCAGCACCTTACGGAGTGGCTGGAACGACATACTCGTTCAGATGAGGATACATATTTATTGGGAGCTCTGACTAACACCGAGACAGCCAAACGCTTTTCCCCATCTTCGATTAAAGCAAAGAAAACCACTCAAAAACCGAAACCCGTCACCAAATAGCCCCCCGTATTCGGCCCCTTGCGTCCGATAAAGCTGGAGGCCGTGACCACCGCCCTGATTGTCGGTGGCGCTATGGTGGCCCTTACCCCGAAGCGGCTTCCAGCGAGCGGATGATGTGCTCGGCCAGCAGGTCCACTGCCTTGGGCAGGCTGCCCGGCGCCCGGTACAGGGCGATTTCGGTGTCGGCCAGGGCGGGCAGCCCCTGTTCGCCCCCCAGCATCAGCAGTCCCGGCGCCACCGCTTCCTTGGCCAGCACGGTGATGCCCAGCCCGGCCCGCACCGCCGCCTGGACCCCGGCCAGGCTGGGGCTGGTATAGGCGACTCGCCAGGGCTTGCCCGCCTGTTCCAGGGCGGCCAGGGCGCGGCGGCGATAGATGTCGGGACTGGGGGCCAGAACCAGCGGGATGGGTTCGTCGGCGGCCAGGCGCAGCCGGTCGCCGCCCACCCAGACCAGGGGTTCGCGCCAGACCATGGTGCCCTCGGACGCCCCTTGCGGCTCGCGCTTGCACAGCACCAGGTCGTATTGCCCCTTGCCGAAGCCGTCCAGCAGGTTGACGGTGAAGTCGCAATTGACCTGCAAAGCCACCTGGGGATGGGCGCGGGCGAAGCGCGACAAAACGTCGGACAGATGCAGGGTGGCGAAATCCTCGGGCGTGCCCAGGCGCACGGTGCCGGCCACGTCGGGCTCGGTCAACCGGCTGCGGGCCAACTCGGCCAAGTCCAGCATCTGCCGGGCCAGGGGCAGCAGCAATTCCCCGGCCGGCGCCAGGGCGACCTCGCGGTGGCCCCGGCTGAACACCCGCTGACCCAGCCCGTCTTCCAGACGGCGGACATGGATGCTGACGCTGGATTGGGTCAGCCCCAAGCGGGCGGCGGCGCGGGTGAAGCTGGCGGTTTCCGCCACCGCCACGAAAGTGCGCAGCACGTCCAGGTCGAAGGGCGGGCGCGGAATCATCCGGGAACCCAGGCGTCGCAGACGAAGACGAACAAGGCGTATCCCTGGCCGAAACGGGCTTTCACCCGCTCGGCCAGGATCGGTGCCTGAAGCTCGGAACAGACCACGTCGACGCGGATGCTGGCCGACGCGTCCCACGACCCCGAACGCCGGCCGCGCACCCCGCGACCGCGCACGTCGGCCACCGTGTATCCTTCGATCCCCAGGGATTCGATTTCCTTCAACAAGGGCGATTCCACCACCGATTCGGTGATGATGCTGACCAGTTTGGCGGCGCCTTCGATGGGCTTCATCCCCATGTTCCCTTCATCACCTGCGCTGTTTCGGCCATCCAATGATACACCGGAATGCCCAAGACGATATTGAACGGAAAGGTCACCCCCAAGGACGCCGCCAGCGAATAGGCCGGCTTGGCCTCGGGGACCACCAGACGGAACGCCGCCGGCGCGGCGATGTAGGACGCGCTGGCCGCCATGGTCGCCAACAGCACCGAGCCGCCCAGCGACAACCCCATGGCCCAGGCGAAGCCGGTGCCCACCACGCCCCCCAGCAGCGGCATGACGATACCGAAGCATGCCAGGAACAGCCCCTGACGCAACAGGCCGCTGACATGGCTGGCGGCGATCAGCCCCATTTCCAGCAAGAACAGCGCCAGCACGCCTTTGAACATGTCGAAGAACAGCGGCTTGATGGGCGCGATTCCGTCGTCGCCCGCCGCCCAGCCGACCAGCAGGCCGCCGACCAGCAGCACCATGCTTTTGCCGCACAGCACCTCGTGCAGCATGGTGCCCCAGCCGTCGCGCCGCGCCACCCCCTTGGCCAGGACGATGCCGACGATGATGGCAGGGATTTCCAGCACCACCACGAACAGCGGCATGTGCTGTTCGAAGGCGATCTGCCGGTAGCTCAGATAGGCCGCCGCCACCGCGAAGGTGCCGACGCTGACCGACCCGTAATGGGCGGCGATGGCGGCGGCGTCGATGCGCGAGAAGCGCCCCAGCCCCTTCAGCAGCGGATAGGCCAGCAAGGTCAGCGACACCCCCATGATCGCCACCGCCACGATCTGCGGAAACACCTGCCCGGCCGGTTGCCGGGCCAGTTCGATGCCACCCTTCAGGCCGATGGCCAGCAACAGGATCATGCTGACGAATTCGTACACCGGCGCCGGCAAGCGCAGTTCCGAACGCATCAGACCGGCGGCCACGCCAAGGACGAAGAACAGGATGACCGGATCCATGGGCATGATGGGATTCCCGCATGGCTGCCGGACCATTCCGGCACGTCCAGGGGCAAGCTAGCAACGACCTGGCATTGATGAAACTCCATCGCTTCAATGATTGGCATTGAAAAATTCAATACCTGGAAACGACGAAGGGTGGCGGCACTTCCGTGCGGCCACCCCACCAACGCGTCGTCCCGATCCTATTCGAAGCTGATCTTCGGCCCCTTCTTGCCGCCGCCCTGGATCAGTTCGACCTTGTCCCACACCTTCTTGGCGATGTCGCGATAGGCCTTGGCGTGCGGGCTGGACGGCTTGGACACCACGATGGGCTCGCCGCGGTCGGCGGTCTCGCGGATGACGATGTCCAGCGGCACTTCGCCCAGGAAGTCGCAGGACAGCTTGGCCGCTTCCGCCTTGGCGCCGCCATGGCCGAAGATGTGGGCCTCGTCGCCGCATTTCGGGCAGACGTAATAGGACATGTTCTCGATCACGCCCAGCACCGGCACGTCCACCTTGCGGAACATGTTCAGGCCCTTGCGGGCGTCCAGCAACGCGATGTCTTGGGGGGTAGAGACGATCACCGCGCCGGTCAAGGGCAGGTTCTGGCTGATGGTCAGCTGGGTGTCGCCGGTGCCCGGCGGCATGTCGATGACCATGACGTCCAACTCGCCCCAATGGACGTCGCGCAGCAATTGCTGGATGGCGCCCATGACCATGGGACCGCGCCAGATGATCGGGCTGTCCTCGGGGACCAGGAAACCGATGGACATGCATTTGACGCCATAGCTTTCCATGGGCAGCAGGGTCTGGCCGTCGGGGCTGACCGGCTCGCCCTCGATACCCAGCATGCGCGGCATGGAAGGACCATAGATGTCGGCGTCGAACAAGCCGACCTTCAGGCCCATCTGCGACAGCGCCATGGCCAGGTTGGTGGCGGTGGTCGACTTGCCGACGCCGCCCTTGCCGGACGCCACCGCGATGATCGCCTTGACGTCGGGCAGCAGCGGACGATCCTGGCCGGGCTGGCCGTGACCATGGCCGTGGCCGCCCCCATGCCCCCCTTTCGGGCCGCCATGGACATGACGTTCGGCGGTCAGCACGGCGGACACCGTCACCACGCCGGCCAGGTCGTGCACCACCTTCTCGGCGGCTTTGCGCAAGGGTTCCAGATGGGGGCCGCGTTCCGGCTCGACCTCGATGGCGAAGGCGACGTGGCCATCCTTGACCACCACGCCCGACACCATCCCCAGCGACACGATGTCCGCCCCCTTGTCGGGATCGACGATGGACTTGAGGGCGTCGATCACTTGGTTTTCATTGATGCCGGCCATGAACTTCCTCTTCCCCTGAATGTTGCAACGCAATAAAAGTGCGGCTTGCACAATATTTTACTCATATAAGGGGCCGCCTTGACTTTGGAAAGCCCCCCATCGATCAATCGGCTTGAAACGGTTCGTTCCTTATCCATATGGGCACAAACCTTATGGCCTCGCCAGCCTGCGTTGCGTCAGGGCGGAGGGTGGCCTATAAGGCCAGGATGAACGCATAGCGAAAAGGAACGCGCATGCCTTGGAATACGGGTGGAAACGGTGGCGGCGGCCCTTGGGGCGGCGGCGGCGGCAATAACGGCGGCCCGTGGGGCGGCGGTGGCGGTGGCGGCGGTGGCGGTGGCGGTGGCGGCCCGTG
>JAIWOG010000309.1 GCA_020217035.1 Magnetospirillum sp.
GCGGCATCGTCTCGATGTCGGCCACCGACCACATGGGCCTGAACCTGTCCGCCTTCCACATGGTGGAAATCACCAAGGGCGACTGGAAGATGGTCGACTGACCACCACAAACCTTTTCTGACACCACTTGGGGCCTGCCCGCGCCATTCCCGGCGCGGGCCGGTCGCAACGGGGGTTTTCCATGCTCGAGTCGACGATCCAGTTCATCCTGGCCGGCCTGACCAGCGGCGCCATCTACGCCCTTGTCGGCCTGGGTTTCACCATCATCTATAACGCCAGCCACGTGATCAACTTCGCCCAAGGCGAGTTCATCGTCATCGGCGGCATGAGCACCGTGGCCCTGGTGGCGGCGGGCTTGCCGTTGCCGGTCGCCATCGTGCTGGCCACCTTGGTCACCATGGTGGTGGGATTGGCGCTGGCCAGGTTCGCCATCCAGCCGGCCAAGGACGCCGACGTGGTGGCGCTGATCATCATCACCATCGGCGCCTCGATCTTCCTGCGCGGCATCGTGCAGGTGGTGTTCGGCAAGGATATCCATTCGCTGCCGCATTTTTCCGGTGAAACGCCGCTGAATTTGATGGGCGCCACCTTGATGCCGCAAAGCCTGTGGGTGATGGGCATCAGCGCCGCGCTGATCCTGGTGATGGCCTGGTTCTTCAACGCCACCCTGGCCGGCAAGGCCATGCTGGCCACCGCCTACAACGCCCTGGCCGCCCGCCTGATGGGCGTGGACACCAAATGGGTGCTGTTGTCGGCCTTCGCCCTGTCGGCGCTGTTGGGCGCGGTGGGCGGCATCGTCGTCACCCCCATCACCTTCGTGTCCTACGAATCGGGCATCATGCTGGGCCTGAAGGGTTTCTCGGCCGCCGTACTGGGGGGCCTGGGCAACGGCATCGGCGCCGTCGCCGGCGGCCTGATCCTGGGCGTCGTCGAAGCCATGAGCGCCGGCTACATCTCGTCGGCCTACAAGGACGCCATCGCCTTCATCATCATCCTGGTGGTGCTGGTGGCCCGTCCCAACGGCCTGTTCGGCAAGAAAGGGATCGACCGGGTATGAGCGCCTTCCTGCAACGCCACCGCGGCCTGCTGATCCTGGCCGCCTGTATCGTCCTGCTGCCGCTGGCGGTGCAGAACGACTATCACTACGACGTGCTGATCAACGCCGGCCTCAACGCCATCGTCGTCGTCGGCCTGAACCTGTTGATCGGCTATGCCGGCCAGATCAGCCTGGGACACGCCGCCTTCTTCGGATTGGGCGCCTATGCCTCGGCCATCCTGACCACCACCTATGGCTGGCATTCCCTGGCCGCCATGGGGGCGGGCATGGCGGGCGTCGGCGTGCTGGCCTATGTGGTCGCGCGACCCATCTTGCGGCTGAAGGGCCATTACCTGGCCATGGCCACCTTGGGCATTGGCATCATCATCTCGATCGTGCTGAACACCGAGGCCCACATCACCGGCGGCCCCGACGGCATGTCGGCGGCACCCTTCAGCGTCTTCGGCTATACCTTCCAGTCGGAAAAGTCCTGGTACTGGCTGGTGGGCGGATGCCTGCTGGCCGCCGTGTGGCTGTCCAGCAACCTGATCGATTCGCCCATCGGCCGGGCGCTTCGGGCGCTGCACGGCGCCGAAGTGGGCGCCCGCGTCGTCGGCATCGACACCACCCACTACAAGGTGCTGATCTTCGTCATCTCGGCCATCTTCGCCAGCTTCGCCGGATCGCTGTTCGCCCATCACACGCCGACGGTGACGCCGTCGATCCTGGGCTTCATCAAGTCGGTGGAATTCGTCGTCATGGCGGTGTTCGGCGGCATGGCCTCGGTCATGGGGTCGGTGGTCGGCGCCGTCATCATGACGCTGCTGCCCAACCTGCTGGCCTCGATCGAGGATTACGAACCGATCATCTTGGGGGCCATCATGATGGGCACCATGATCTTCATGCCCAAGGGCCTGGTGCCCACCATCGCCAAGATGCTGCGCCGCAAGGAGGCCCCATGAGCCTGCTGAAAGTCACCAACCTGACCAAAAGCTTCGGTGGCGTCTCGGCCATCCGCGACCTGTCGTTCACCATCGAAGCCGGCACCATCCATTCCATCATCGGCCCCAACGGCGCCGGCAAGACCACGTTGTTCAACCTGATCACCGGGGTGTACACGCCGTCCAGCGGCTCGGTGCGCTTCGACGACCGCGAGATCGGCGGCGTCGAGCCGCATAAGCTGGCGGCGTTGGGAATGAACCGCACCTTCCAGAACCTGCAGATCTTCCACAACATGAGCGCGGTGGAAAACGTCATGGTCGGCGCCCACCTGCATGTGCAGAAGGGCTTGGCGCATTCGTTGCTGCGCCTGCCGTCGCTGGTGCGCTCGGAAGTGGAAACCCGCAAGCATTGCTGGGAGCTGATGGATTTCGTCGGCCTGGGCCAGTACCGCGACGCCGAGGCTTCGGCCATGTCCTATGGCGCCTTGAAGCGTCTGGAGATCGCCCGCGCCTTGGCCGCCAAGCCCAAGCTGCTGCTGCTGGACGAACCGGCCGCCGGCCTGAACGACACCGAAACCCGCGAGGTGGACGAGGTGATCAAGCGCATCGCTGGCCAAGGCGTCACCGTGGTGCTGGTGGAACACGACATGAAGATGGTGATGGGCATCTCCGACCACATCCTGGTGCTGGATTACGGCGCCAAGCTGGCCGAGGGAACCCCCGCCGAGATCCGATCCAATCCCGACGTCATCGCCGCCTATTTGGGCAACGTCGGTTAAGGAGGCCGCCATGCTGCTGGAAATCCAAGGACTGGAAAGCCATTACGGCCGGGTCAAGGCGCTGAAGGGCGTCGACATCAAAGTGGGAAGCGGCGAATTGGTGGCCCTGGTGGGCGCCAACGGCGCCGGCAAGACGACGCTGTTGCGGTCGTTGTCGGGGGTGCAACCCATCACCGCCGGAAGCATCCGCTTCGACGGCCAGGACATCACCAAGATGCCGGCCTTCAAGCGGGTGGCGTTGGGCATCGCCCAGGTCCCCGAGGGCCGCCAGGTCTTTGCCCCCATGAGCGTCGAGGACAACTTGCTGATGGGCACCTATCGCCGGCGCGGCGCCAAGCCGGCGGACGACTTGGAACGCATGTACGACGCCTTCCCCATCCTGAAGACCAAGCGCAAGCAGGCCGCCGGCCTGCTGTCGGGCGGCCAGCAGCAGATGCTGGCCATGGCCCGCGCCTTGATGAGCAACCCGCGCCTGCTGCTGCTGGACGAACCCAGCATGGGGCTGGCGCCGCTGCTGGTGGGGGAAATTTTCAACGCCGTCGAACGCCTGAAGGCCCAGGGCATGACCATCTTGCTGGTGGAACAGAACGCCTTCCAGGCGCTGGGCATCGCCGATCGCGGCTATGTCATGGAAACCGGCCTGGTGACCATGTCCGATGCCGCCCAGGTGTTGCTGGGCGACGAGCGGGTCAAGGCCGCCTATCTGGGCCTGTAAGCCCGTTTACATTCGGCATATTTGCACACTCAAGGGCGCCTTGACGCATCATAATGGTGATCATGGCGCCCTTTTTATATCCAGAATAACCATATTTTCTGCGGATATTTTAACTTTCACGAAGCGACACATTTTTCTTTGACTAATGAAAAACAATGTATCATATTTGAACTCATCAAGGGCGCCGGAGACAACCCGCGCCATCGGAGGCAACCCCCGGCGATACCGCCGGCCCACTTTTAGGAGCGACAGATGAGCGCCTCGAACGAGAAGCTTGCTCTCACCATGGAATTCCCGCCGGAAACCGAACAGCCCAACGTCTATCCGCTGTCCTGGCACGCCCAGAGCAAGAAGATGGAAGAAGTGTGGGCGGCGTCGCTGCGCGAAGCCTGGGATCCGTCCAAGCTGCCGTGGGACACTTTCGACGTTTCCAAGTATTCCTGGGAAGAGCGCGAGGCCATCGCCTATTGGTGGACCCTTTTGTCGGTGTTCGACGCCTCGGCGCCGCCGGTCTTCGCCTCGGCCTTCATCAAGACCTATGAAAACCACGAGGAAGACCCGGTCCGCCGCTGCTTCTTCTCGGTGACCCGCGACGAGCAGAACCACGAACAGATGTGCGGCCTGGCCATCACCAAGCTGCTGGAACACACCGATCCCATCACCTATCAGCCGAAGACCGAGATCGGCAAGGCGCTGCAGCGTAACGCCAAGTGGCTGTACTACAACGGCGGCCGCTACTGGAACGGCTACAAGCAGGCGGTGCCGAAATATTCGCTGGCCGTGCTGTTCTCGTCCTTCCTGATGGGCGAAATCGCCGCCGCCACCATCTTCCACCAGATGGCCGCCGGCTGCACCGAGCCGGTGTTCAAGGAAGGCTTCCGCAACATCGGCCGCGACGAAGGCCGCCACATGGCCATCTGCATGGCGCTGATGGAACGCGACTATCCGAAGCTGCCCAAGGAAGAGGCGTCGCTGATCACCAAGCAGGTGCGCGCCGGCTATCTGTTCCTGTCCGCCGTGCTGTTCGAACCGCCGATGGATTTCTGGGACCTGCCGGAAGACTTCATCGCCAACCAGCGCAAGGGCGAGGAAATCGCCCGCAATGCCGGCTTCCACATTCCCGCCTATGAAGCGAAGAAGGAAAACTGGAAGAACGCCATGCTGAACCTGAAGGGCGTTCTTGACCGCTACGGCATCCCCTTCCCGGCCATCCCGGAAGTGGGCATCACCGGCGAGGAAGTCTCGGACATCGACATGAAGGACATCATCCCGGTCTTCTAAACCGGTCCTTCAGTCCCAAACTATGACCGAAGCCGGCGGGGGCGACCCCGCCGGCCATTCGTCCAAAGTAAGAACAAAACATCGAGGTGGGGAAATGAATCGAATCCGTCTGCTGCCTTCGGGCCGCGAGGTCGAGTGCCCCGACGGCGAGACCGTGCTGTCGGCGCTGGAAAAGGCGGGCTATGCCCTGCCCAACAATTGCCGCGCCGGCGCCTGCGGTGAATGCAAGGTCAAGGTCACCTCGGGCCAGTTCGACCAGGGCATGGTGCTGGACATGGCGCTGTCCCAAGACGAACGCAAGCAGGGCTTCGGCCTGATGTGCATGGCCAAGCCGCTGTCGGAAGTCCTGGAAATCGAATGGGGCACCGACGACGCCAAGCCCAAGCTGTTCCCGCCCCGCGAAAACATGCTGTTCGTGGTGGTCGACAAGTTCCCGCGCACGCCCCGCATCACCGAATTCGTGCTGCGCCCGGTGGGCAAGCCCATGCGCTTCTGGCCCGGTCAGTACCTGGTCCTGGGCGACGAAAGCCAGGGCGCGCCGCCCCGTTGCTATTCCATCGCCAGTGCTCCAAAGGCCGATGGCGAGATCAACCTGCACATCACCCGCGTCGATGACGGCGCCACCAGCCGCTGGCTGCATGACAAGGTCCAGGTCGGCGACATGATCAAGGTGTCGGGCGCCTATGGCACCTTCATCGGCGACCCGTCGGTGGACACCCCCGTCTTGTGCCTGGCCGCCGGATCCGGTCTGGCGCCGATCATGAGCCTGGCGGAAGCCGCACTGCGTCGCGGCTACAACCAGCCGGTCACCCTGGTGTTTTCCGGCAAGACCAAGGCCGACATCTATTGCCAGGGCACCATGGCGCTGTGGCAGGCCCGCAACCGCCGCTTCCGCTTCATCCCCACCCTGACCCAGGAACAGCATGACGGCCGCATGGGACGCATTCCCGCCATCCTGCCCGATTTGTTCCAGGACCTGTCCAACCATTCGGTGTTCGTCGCGGGCAGCCCGGAATTCGTCGAAGCCTGCGTCGCCGCCGTCAAAGCCCTGGGGGCCAAGCCCGAACTGATCCACAGCGAAGGCTATTTCCCTCAACACAAACCGGAGCAACCGCCCGCCGACAGGCTGGCGCCCGTGGTCTAAATCCCCACCCCGGGTTCCCTGGTTGCCGGATTGCCCCTTCCCGCTTGCGGGAAGGGGTTTTTTTTCGTTCGTTGCGCCGACACCCTCAATAAGAGATTATCGACAGATCCTTATCTTTTTGGTGGATGCCGTGCGCCGAGCGTTGCCCTTCCTTCTGTTCGCCGCCTTGGGCTCCACCAGCGCCCAGGCCGACCCCACCCCATGCTTCGGTCTGCACCTGGCCGAAGCATGGAAGCAAGGCTACGACGCCTTCGCCGCCGGTCAGTACGACCAAGCCCAGGACATCTTGGAACCCTTGGCGGAAAACGGCTTCGCTCCGGCGCAATGGCTGGTCGGCCGCATGGTCGCCGAAGGCCAGGGAGCGCAAAAGGACGAGATCGCCGGCCTGATGTGGCTGAAACTGGCCGGCCTGGCCCAAATCAAACAGGCCCGACCCTTCGCCTCGCAATTGGAGAGCCGGCTCGACATGGCCGGTTTCGAGCAAGCACGGCGCCGTCAGGAAAGCTGGCGGGCCAAGCACACCCTGTCGTGCCAGGACGCCGGCCCCGTCCCCACCAAGTTCGGCGACAACGGCACGATCAAGAAGCCGGCGCCGCAATTGATGCGCTGGTGGTCGGATTTCGTCATCGACGCCACCCAGCGCAGCCCCGAGGCCATGCCCTACCTGATGACGCTTCCGGCGGTGGTCTTCGTCGGCGAGGGGGCCAATGCCTCGGTGACCCGCCACAAGGGCATGCCGATCCTGATGGTCAACGAGTCCCTGGCCGAACGCACCATGCCGGAAAGCCTGGAGGCGATCCTGCCCGCCGCCCGCGAAGCGGTGAACGAAGCCGCCCTGGCGGCAGTGTTCCCCACCCCGGTGGAAACCTACAAGGGGCGCACCCTGCGCGGCCATCCGTCAGGCGACAACCAGGCTTTTTCGACATTGATGCGCAAGGCCATCGACATGAGCGACAAACTGCCGCCGGCGCTGCGGCAAAAGGCCGGGCGCGTCACCCAGATCCGCTATGAACCGGCTTTCGTCCACGGCGCCGCCAGCAGCAACAGCAATTTCAGCACCTTCGATCCCGACGCCAAGATCAGCGGCGGCGGCACCATGGTGTTTCAGGCCAACCCGACCATGTCGTCGCCGGCCCAAGGGGTGATGGGGCTGGTGCAATCGGCCACCCTGGCCGGGCGGGCCGACCTGAACGTGGAAACGGCGACGCCCCAGCAGGCCAAGACCCTGCGCTGCCTGCTGGCCGCCGACGCCGCCGAGGTGGCCAAGGCGCTGGACATGTCGCCCGAAATCATCAGCGCCATCAACCGCGAGCGGCGGCAGATCAACTGCGACTGAACCGGGCCGGCGTCAATGCCGGGCCGGCATCTGCCCCAGGCGGCGGGTGGCGCTGTCGTGCAGGTCGTTGTCCATGACATAGGCGTGCACCGAGCCGTCGCCGTCGCCGACGATCATGGCGTCGCTGCGCGGGTTGCTCCAGTGCACCACCTTGTCGCGGCGATAGGTGGGCAGACCCAAGGATTGGTTCCATGCCTTGGCCAAGTCGTCGAAGGCCGCCGCCGGCAGGGTCAGCTTCAGGTGGGCCAGACGCGGGGTGCCGGCGGAATCGGGCAGGAACAACGCCCAAATCTCGGCCGGCCATCCCACCACCCTGTGGGGATGCGGTTGCAACAGCCCGGCGGCATCGGCGGCGAACAGGCCACAACGCACGGCGCCGACGCGGGCGACGCCTTTGCCGAGCTTGAAATCCACCTCGCGGGGGAGGTCGGCTTCGTCGGAGCAGACCACCTGGTGCCCGTTCCCGGCGACGGCGCGGAACTGCGCCTTCTCCATGCCCGGCTGGGCGAAGCCAAGGTCGGCAAGGGTTTCCCCGGCCCAAGCGGACCAAGAGCACACCATCATCGTCAAGGCGCCGAGAAGTTTTCTCATTCAATGATGATGTCACATATATTGCGGTGCGTCATCGCCTTCGCCCATGCACCAACCGCATGGGTTATTTCCGTTTTCTGGCCGCTTCCAGCTTTTGATTCATGGAATCCTGCAATTTGGTGTCCACCAGCATGCCTAAGACCGTCTCGCCCTCTTCGTGCATGACCAGGGCCTCGTGGCGGGCGGTCTGCCAATGGACCAGGCGTTCGTTTTCGGTGGTGGGCGGGCCGAAGCGGGCGACGAAGTGGCGCACCAGACCGGCATAGGCTTCGCGCGGGCCGGTCATGAACAATTGCACCAGACGCCTGGTGTCCTGCATGTCGGGGGCGAAGGTGGCGGACATTTCCAAGGGAATGCCGGCGATCTTCCTTTGCGCCGGTTTCCACACGCCCTTGTCGTCCACCTTCATCAGGGCGCAGCGGGTGGCCCCCAGGTCCGTCATCGGCTTGGGCATGTACAGCAATTGCCCCAAATCCTTGGGCAGGTCGGGATCGTCGCTGCAGCGGATGGCCATGCCCGGCGGCCAGGCGCCGAAGCGAAACTGCCCCTGCATCATGCCGGGATAGGCCCAGCCCAGGTCGAATTCCCGTTCGGCGGCCAGCGCCGGGGCGCAGGCCAACACCAGCAGGGCGGTCACCATCATCTTGAGCATGCGCACTCCTTCCGTGGCATGGCGGGGGCCAGCGCCTCGCCGCCCGATGGCAGCGGCGCGTCTTCGTCGATCATCCACGCCGCCATGTCGTCCAGCACCACCTTGGCCTGCAGGTCGCGCACCAGCATGTGCCAGCCATCGGGATAAAGCACGGCACGGCGGTCGGGAATGGCCTTGGCGGCCTGCCAAGAGGGTTCGGCGGGGATGATCTGGTCGTGGGCGCCGTACAGGAACAAGGTGGAGGTGCGGACGCGCGACGGCGCCGCCTGCGCCGCGTCCATCAAATCGACCACGCCCTTGACCGCGTCGATGCGGGTTTCCTTGATGACCAGGGGATCGGCGCCCAGCTTGCGCAGCATGTCGATATTGTCCGACGGCTGGATGTTCAGCCCGCGTCCCGACGGCGTCCAGCCCGGGGCCAGTTGGTAGGCCAGCCACAGCGACATCCGCTGCCACCACGGCATGGCGGAACGCCCCCACACCGCCGGCGCCGCCAGGATCACCCCGTCCAACCCGGGCGGCGGGTCGCCGGCCACCAGCATGGAAACCGCGCCGCCCATGCTTTCGCCGAACAGGAAGACCTTTGGGCCCGGATGGCGGGCCGACACCAGATCGACCATAGCGCGGGCGTCGTCCACCATGGTTTCGGTGCTGGACCAATGACGGGGATGCGGACCTTGCCCGAAGCCGCGCTGGTCGTAGGCATAGCTGGCGATACCGTGTCGGGCCAGATATTCCCCAGGCTCGGCGAAGAAGTTGGAATAATCGTTCATGCCGTGCAGGGCGACGACGATGGCGCGGATGTCGCCTTCGGGCAGCCAGCGCCGCAGGGGCAGAACCGCGCCGTCGGCCATCACCGCGCGGTCGGCTTCCAGCCGGGGGGCTTGGGTGGCGGGGCCGGCGGGATAGGTCACGACGGCGCAAGCCGACAGCATGAAGACCACCAGCAGGGCCGCCACATGCCGCATGTCATCCCTGCGACGAGGTCAGCCGCAGGAAGATGTCTTCCAGGTCGGCTTCTTCGGTGGACAGGTCGCGGATGGTCAGCCCGGCCTCGCCGATGGCCTGGAGGATACGCCCGGCCGGCACCGCCGACGGCGCGTAGCGCAGGGCCAGGCGCCCGTCGGCGCGGATTTCCGGATTGTAGGCCGCCAAAAGCGGCGGCACCTCGGACAGGCCACCCTCGACGCTGACCAGCAGCGCCTTGGAATCCAGCCGCGCCAACAATGCCTGCTTGGAATCGCAGGCCACCAGCTTGCCCTTGTTGATGATGGCGATGCGGTCGCACAGCTCTTCCGCTTCTTCCAGGTAATGGGTGGTCAGCACCACCGTCACCCCTTGGGCGTTCAGCTTCTTCACATAGGCCCACAGCGACTGCCTGAGCTCGATGTCGACGCCGGCGGTGGGTTCGTCCAGCACCAGGACCGGCGGGTTGTGCACCATGGCCTTGGCCACCAGCAGGCGGCGACGCATGCCGCCCGACAGGGTGCGGGCATAGGCTTCGGCCTTGTCGGCCAAGCCGACGGCTTCCAGGATTTCCTCGGTGCGGCGCTCGGCTTTCGGCACGCCGTACATGCCGGCCTGCACGTCCAGCAATTCTCGCGGCGTGAAGAACGGGTCCAGGTTCAGTTCCTGGGGCACGATGCCGATGGCCGCCTTGGCGCCACGATGGTCGCGGTCGATGTCGCGGCCCCACACCGCGGCATGACCCGAAGACTTGTTGACCAGGCCGGCCAGGATGTTGATGAACGTGCTTTTGCCCGCCCCGTTCGGCCCCAGAAGGGCGAAGAACGAGCCGCGCGGCACGTCCAGGCAGACGCCGTCCAGGGCCACCTTGCGGCCGCGCTTGTTGGCGTAGACCTTGGTCAGGTCGCGGGTCTCGATGGCGTTGGCGGGGGCGCCGCTTGCGATGTTTGTTTGATCCATGGCCCGACATGGGTATCATCCGGCCGTTTCCACGGTCAATGGATGAAGAGCTCATGTCCTCTGCCGCTGCTGCCAAGCCCGCCGAATTCGAGACGATCGTCGTCGAGACCACCCATGTCGCCTGCGACGGCGGCAACGGCCCGCTGGGTCATCCCCGGGTGTTCCTGAACATGGGTCACGACCGCCAGGTGGTTTGCCCCTATTGCTCGCGCACCTATGTCCTGGCCGAGGGCGCCAAGGTCAAGGCCGGGCATTGAAGCACGTGGCCGGCGACATCAAGCACGTCTTCCTGGTGGATGGCTCGGGCTTCATCTTCCGCGCCTTCCACGGTCTGCCGGCCATGTTCCGCCCCGACGGAACCCCGGTGAACGCCGTCTACGGCTTCACCACCATGCTGCTGAAACTGCTGAACGACACCGACGCCGACCACGTGGCGGTGATCTTCGACGCCGGGCGCCTGTCGTTCAGGAACGACATCTACCCCGAATACAAGGCCCATCGCCCGCCCGCCCCGGAAGAACTGGTGCCGCAATTTTCGCTGATCCGCGACGCGGTGGCCGCCTTCAACGTGCCATCCGTCGAGATGGAGGGCTTCGAGGCCGACGACCTGATCGCCACCTACGCCACCCAGGCGGTGGCGCGTGGGGCCAAGGTCACCATCGTGTCGTCGGACAAGGATCTGATGCAGTTGGTGGGCGAGCGTGTCGAGATGCTGGACACCTTGAAGAACCGCACCATCCGCGAGCCGGAAGTGCTGGAAAAGTTCGGCGTCGCCCCCGACAAGGTCGTCGATGTCCAAGCCCTGTGCGGCGACCCCACCGACAACGTGCCCGGCGTCCCCGGCATCGGCGTGAAAACCGCCGCCCAGTTGATCGGCGAATACGGCGATCTGGACACGCTTTTGGCCCGCGCGTCCGAGATCAAGCAGCCCAAGCGCCGCGAGACCTTGCTGACCAACGCCGAAGCCGCCCGCATCAGCCGCGAGTTGGTGCGCCTGAAGCGCGACGTGCCGGTGACCGAAAGCCTGGACAGCTTCGCCAAGCGCCCCTTTGACAAGCAAGTCCTGGCCGATTTCCTGGCGGCGCAAGGCTTCAAAAGCATCGTCGCCCGCCTGGGCGGCTCGTCCGTCACCGCGCAGCCTCAGGCGCCCGCCGCCACCGCGCCGGCGCCCCAGGCTCCGGTGACCCAAGCCTATGAATTGGTGACCAGCGAGACAGCCCTGGATGCCTGGATCGCCGCCGCCCGCGCCCAGGGTTTCGTCGCCTTCGACACCGAGACCACCGGCCTGGACCCCATGAAGGCCGAACTGGTGGGCGTGTCGCTGGCGACCCAACCCGGCCATGCCTGTTACATCCCCATCAAGCACGATGCCGGCCCGGCGCAAGGATCGCTGCTGCTGGAAGCGCCGGCCGCATCCGGCCCCGCCCTGCTGCCCCGCGCCGTCACCCTGGCCAAGCTGGCGCCGCTGCTGGCCGACCCTGCGGTGCTGAAGATCGGCCACAACATCAAGTACGACATGCGGGTGATGGCCCAGGCCGGGCTGAAGGTCTGCGCCTTCGACGACACCATGCTGCTGTCCTATGTGCTGGACGGCGCCAGCCACGGCCATTCCATGGATGAATTGGCCCAGTTGCACCTGGACCACCAGACCATCAAGTTCGAAGAGGTCTGCGGCAGCGGCAAGAACCAGGTCACCTTCGACCGGGTGCCGTTGGACAAGGCCCTGGCCTATGCGGCGGAAGACGCCGACATCACGCTGCGCCTGCACGGCTTGCTGAAGGCGCGGCTGCTGGCCGAGCGCATGGTCAGCGTCTACGAGACCCTGGAACGCCCGCTGGTGCCGGTACTGGCCGAGATGGAAGACACCGGCATCAAGGTGGATTCCCAGGTGCTGATGGGGCTTTCTGCGGAATTCGGCGCCCGCATGGCCGAGTTGGAAGCCGACATCCAAAAGCTGGCGGGGCGCGAATTCAACGTCGGATCGCCCCAGCAATTGGGCAAGGTGCTGTTCGAGGATCTGGGCCTGCCCGGAGGCAAGAAGACCAAGACCGGCCAATGGGGCACCGGCGCCGACGCATTGGAGGAATTGGCCGCCCAAGGTCACGATTTGCCGGCTCGGGTGCTGGACTGGCGGCAATTGTCCAAGCTGAAAAGCACCTACACCGATTCGCTAGTGGCCCAGGTCAATCCCCGTTCGGGCCGCGTCCACACCAGCTTCGCCCAGGCGCTGACCACCACCGGCCGGCTGTCGTCGTCGGACCCCAATTTGCAGAACATCCCCATCAGGACCGAGGAGGGGCGCAAGATCCGCCACGCCTTCGTCGCCGAGCCCGGCCATGTGCTGCTGTCCGCCGACTATTCGCAGATCGAGCTGCGTCTGGTCGCCCACGTGGCGTCCATCGAGGGGTTGAAGCAAGCCTTTCACCAGGGCGCCGACATCCACGCCATCACCGCGTCCCAGGTCTTCGGCGTGCCGGTGGACGGCATGGACCCGATGCTGCGCCGCCGCGCCAAGGCGATCAATTTCGGCATCATCTATGGCATTTCCGCCTTCGGGCTGGCCCAGCAACTGGGCATTTCCAACGGCGAGGCCAAGTCCTATATCGACGCCTATTTCGCCCGCTATCCGGAAATCCGCGATTTCATGGAGCGCACCAAGGAAGAGGCGCGGACCAACGGCTTCGTCCGCACCCCCTTTGGCCGCAAGGTGTTCACCCCGGGCATCAAGGACAAGAACGGGGCCATGCGGGCCTTCGCCGAGCGTGCCGCCATCAACGGCCCCATCCAGGGCGGCGCCGCCGACATCATCAAGCGGGCCATGGTCCGCCTGCCCCAGGCCCTGGCCGATGCCGGCCTGTCGGCACGTCTGTTGTTGCAGGTGCACGACGAACTGATCCTGGAAGTCCCCGAAACGGAAAAGGACGCCACCCGCCACGTGGTCCATCAGGTCATGGAAGGCGCCGCCCGATTGGACGTCCCCTTGGTTGTGGATTCCGGATTCGGCACCAGCTGGGGTGACGCCCACTAAGTCGCGTTAAACGGTAATACACATCAAGTTTACATGCTGTTTATATGGTTTTTTATTCTTGATAACGACTACGCAGAATTATGACAACTTTAGTGTGGTCGAGTATTAATCCCTTTTGGCAAGTTTCCTTATGGGCCACATCTGCTATACCTAGGACCGGGGATGGATGACCTATGTCTTCCGTCCAGGCTGGACGAAAGGGATTCGGGCCATGGATGCCGCCGTGCTGGAAATGGTGTTGACCGCCTTCGAGGAAACCCGTGCTGACGCATTGAATCACGGCCATGACCTTGCCCAGGCGCTGAAGGAGGCGACCACCGCCGCCGCCATGTGCCTGTCGGCGATGACCGGGATCGAGGATGCCGCCGCCCGCGCCGAGATCGAAGCGCTGAACCCCGTGCAGATGCTGGCGGCTTGATCCATGCGTGACCTTGCCGCCCTGGCCGAGGAAAAGAAGCGACTGGACCAGATGCTGGACGAAGCCCTGGACCAGTACGCGCTTTACGAAGAAGACATGAACATCCGCTTCAAGACGGCGGACGAGGCCGGCCGCGCCGCCCTGATGGCCGAGCGGGGCGAAGTCGAGGAAAAGCTGGGCATCGTCGCCTTGGTGCTGCGCCTGGACGAGATCCGCGCCGAGATGGAAGCCCTAAAGAGCTAGGGCGTAAACTCATAAACCCCATAGCGTTCTGTTCGCCTAAGACGCCGTAATGCCAGGAACCGAGCGCCGGCTGTACCCGAGGTACAGCCAAGCGACGGTGACGTCGCAGTACGGCGTCTTAGGCGAACCCGAAG
>JAIWOG010000121.1 GCA_020217035.1 Magnetospirillum sp.
GCTGGCGACCAGGCTGGGCATCGACAAGTATGCGGGCACCACCGACGAGACCAAGGCCGGGCCGGTGTGGAACGGCACCGTGCGCCTGCACCAGCCCCACCTCGATCAGCCCCTGCGCTGGAAACGCCCGCGCCGGATCTTCGTGAACTCCATGTCAGACCTGTTCCACGAGGCCCTGTCGGACGAGGACATCGACAAGGTGTTCGCGGTGATGGCGACGGCCAACTGGCACACGTTCCAGATCCTCACCAAGAGGGCGGATCGGATGCGAGATTACTGCCGGTCGTTCGTCGCCAGGCATTCCAGTGAAGAGGGGCGCAACATCCTCGACCGCACGGTCTGGCCGCTCCCGAACGTCTGGCTCGGGGTGTCGGTGGAGGATCAGGCTGCGGCGGATGCCCGCGTTCCGGCGCTGCTCGACACGCCTGCGGCTGTGCGCTGGTTGTCCTGCGAACCCTTGCTTGGGCCAGTGGACCTGACCCGCGTGGGCTACGGTGAGGATCCATTTGACGAGTGCGGAGGCCACCCCGAAAGCGCCATCGGTGCGGTAGCGACCGGCATGTGGTGGGATGCCACCACCGGCCACTTTTGGAGCGACAACCGCCACGGCGATGGATCGCGCAGCGGCCTTGAGCTTTCTGCCCGCTACCCGCGCATCGACTGGGTTGTGTGCGGAGGCGAGAGCGGTGCCCGATCCAGACCGATGCACCCCGACTGGGCGAGAGGGCTGCGCGATCAGTGTGCCGCCACCAGCCTGCCTTTCTTGTTCAAGCAATGGGGCGAATGGACGGTCACCTATGACCGCGACGCCGAGGACCCCGACTGGCGGCGCTGTCCGACCGCCAGGAACAACAACGAGCGATACCTCAACCTCGCGGGCGGGCACGGCTTCCATGGGGAGCGGATGGTGTTCGTTCGGAAGTCCGGCAAGAAAGCGGCTGGGCGCCTGCTCGATGGCGTGCTGCACGACGGGTATCCGGAGGTCTGACCATGCCCAAGCAGCCCGCCAACTGGCCCGCCGCCGCGCTCCCGCGCCGTTTGACGCGGGAGTGGGCTGCCTTTTACTGCGGGGTGTCCCCCAACACCTTCGATGCCAAGGTCAAGGCTGGCGAGTACCCGAAGCCGGACCAGGACGGGCGATACGACCTGAAGCTGCTTGACCAGGCCATCGACAGGATCAACGGTATCGTCTGCGACGATCCCGAGCAGCAGCCGGAAAGCTGGGCGGTGACCCCGCGCTCGCGGGGGCGGAGGGTGAGCGCATGACGGGCTCCAAGGAGATCGGCGTGGTCACCATTCATCTTCCTGGCGTGAACAAGGTCCGCAAACGGCAGAAGGATGGGACCGTCCGCGTCCACTATTACCACCGCGCCACCAAGACCAAGCTCCCGGACGACCCTACCAGCACCGAGTTCATTACGCGCCTCAACGAACTCAATGCGCAGATGGATGCCAAGCCCGCCGCCGGGGCGGCACCGGGGACCATCGCCGCCCTGATCGAGCATTACAGGGGCTCGCAGGAATTCAAGGGGCTGCGCGACAAGACGCGCCGGGATTACACCCGTTACCTGGAAGTGATCCGCGAGGAGTGGGGCAAGAACCGCGTCGCCGGCATCGACCGCGAGGCGGTGCTTAATCTCCGCGACGCCTTCCAGGACACGCCGCGCACAGCCAACTATGTGATGGCGGTGCTTCGCCTACTGCTGACCTTCGCGGTGGACCGGCCGAGCGTCTACGGGCTGAAGCACAACCCGGCCTCGCGGCCGAAGAAGCTCAAGACCGGCGACGGCCACCGGCCGTGGGAGGAAGGCGAGATCGCGGCGTTCCGGGCGCACTGGAGGCTTGGCACCGTCGAGCGCACCGCCTTCGAGATCGGCCTCAACACCGGCCAGCGGGGCGAGGACATCATCGCCATGGAGCGCGTCCACATCGGGGCCGACGGCAGTATCGCCGTGGCCCAGGAGAAGACTGGAGCGCGGGTATGGGTGCCGCAATCGCTGGACCTGATGGCGGCGCTGGCGGCCTGGGACAAGGCGCAGGCCGAACGGGTCTCGGCCGTGGAGGCCGCCGGAAAGCCGGTGCCCCTGGCGATGCGCCGCATGCTGCTCACCACCGAGACCGGCCGGGCCTTCAAGGTGGACCGCTTCCGCCATGTGATGATCGGGGCCTACCAGGATGTGGGCGGCCTTCACGCCGGGCTGGAGTCGGGCGGGGTGACCACCCACGGCCTGCGCTACACGGCCGCCACCATCCTGCACGAGCTTGGGAACGACTGGGACACCATCGCCAGCATCACCGGCCACGAGACCGTGCAGATGGTGCGGAAGTACACCGCCAAGAAGCGCAAGGCGAAGGTGGCGATTGCCAGCCTGGACAAGGCCCGCAAGGGGGCCAAGGGCGGCCCCGATGGGAACCTGAAGTGAACGGGTTTGCAAACCGTCCACTGATTGGGTTGCAAACCAAAGTCAAAGGGCCTGACCTATCTCTAGGTCAAGCCCTTGATTTTATTGGTGGGCGCACAAGGACTCGAACCTTGGACCCGCTGATTAAGAGTCAGCTGCTCTACCAACTGAGCTATGCGCCCGCAGTGTTGCTGGGGTGTCCCCCCTGCGGAGGACGGCTTTATAGTCGGATCGTCCCCGGCTGGCAAGGGGAAAATTTGAACTTTTTCGCCGATCATTTCACGCCCCCGTCTTGGCCTTTGCGGACGGGCGGATTACAACCGCGTGAAGCCCGTGCGGGGCGCACCATAATTCAGGGAAACCGTCCGCCATGACCGATTCCGTCAAATATTTCCTGCCCGAAGAGAAGATGCCCAAGGCCTGGTACAACCTGGCCGCCGACCTTCCGGTGCCGCTGCCGCCGCCCCTGCATCCCGGCACCGGCCAGCCGCTGGGGCCAGACGATCTGGCCCCCATCTTCCCCCAGGCGGTGATCGCCCAGGAAATGACCACCGAACGCTGGGTCGACATCCCCGAGCCGGTGCGCGACGTCTATCGCCTGTGGCGCCCGGCGCCGTTGATCCGCGCCCGGCGGCTGGAGCGTGCGCTGGGCACCCCGGCCAAGATCTTCTTCAAGTACGAAGGCGTGTCGCCGGCCGGCAGCCACAAGCCCAACACCGCCGTGCCGCAAGCCTTCTACAACCAGCAGGAAGGCGTGAAGCGGTTGTCCACCGAGACCGGCGCCGGCCAGTGGGGCAGCTCGTTGGCGTTCGCCGGCTCGCTGTTCGGCATCGAGGTCGAGGTCTTCATGGTGAAGATTTCGTACAACCAAAAGCCCTATCGCCGCGCCCTGATGGAAACCTATGGGGCGCGCTGCATCGCCAGTCCGTCGTCCCTGACCAATTGCGGTCGCGCCATCTTGGAAAAGACCCCGGATTCCAACGGTTCTCTGGGCATCGCCATCTCGGAGGCGGTGGAAGTGGCCGCCACCCGCGACGACACCAAATACGCGCTCGGCAGCGTGCTGAACCATGTCTGCCTGCACCAGACCATCATCGGCGAAGAAGCCATGCTGCAGATGGAAATGGCCGATGCGGCCCCCGACGTGGTGGTGGCCTGCACCGGCGGCGGCTCGAACTTCGCCGGCCTGGCCTTCCCCTATATCCGCGAGAACCTGAAGAACGGCGGCAAGACCCGCATCGTCGCCGTCGAGCCGGCATCGTGCCCGACGCTGACCAAGGGCCAGTACGCCTATGATTTCGGCGACACCGGCCACCTGACGCCGCTGGTCAAGATGCACACCTTGGGCTCGACCTTCATGCCGCCGGGCAGCCATGCCGGCGGCCTGCGCTATCACGGCATGGCGCCGATGGTCAGCCACGTCAAGGAACTGGGGCTGTGCGAGGCCCGCGCCTTCGCCCAGACCGAATGCTTCGCCGCCGCCATCACCTTCGCCCGTGCCGAAGGCATAGTGCCGGCCCCCGAATCGTCGCACGCCATCAAGGGCGCCATCGAGGAGGCGCTGCGCTGCAAGGCGGAAGGCAAGGCGGAAACCATCCTGTTCAACCTGTCGGGCCACGGCCATTTCGACATGCAGGCCTATACCGACTATTTCGCCGGCAACTTGAAGGACCTGCCCTATGACGAAGCGGCGCTGGAAACGGCGCTGTCCGAACTGCCGCAGGTGGGTTAAACCCCGAAAAGTCGATCCAGCCAACCGGCCCGCTTTTGCGGCCGGTTGGCGCATTCGCCCACCACTTGGCGGATCAGGGCGGCGATGTCTTCGTCGTCAATGGCGCCGGGTCCAAGCCCGCCTCTGCCGGTACCGGCTTCCATCATATCCAGCAAACGCCGATCCAGCCGTCCCGATCGCGGCGCCCACAACGGAGCGCTTTCCCATACCTTCACCATGACCCGGGCGGCGCCCTGCAAGGCCCGCTCCCGGTCGTCATGGGCGGCCAGGGCGCAAAGCGCCAGCCACGGCAACTTGCGGACACACAAAACGGTGAAGGCGCGCATGCTGCCCGCAGCGACGAAGTCGAGGATTTCGTCGTCGGACAAGGCCAGCATGCGCACCTCCTAACCGATCACGCCTTGATGTCCACCAGACCGGACGACATCAACTGGGTCAGGTAATCCTTGGCCTTGCTGGTGTCGCTGCCCTGGTTGGCCTGCTGCAACTTTTCCAGCAATTCTTCCAGGGCGGTCTTCTCGGTCTCGTCCTCTTCCTCGGTCTCCGAGGTTTCTTGGCTGCCGCCGGAGGGCGGCGGACCACCGGCACCAGACGGCGGCGGACCGGGGGGCGGAGCGGACGGACGGTTGGCGGCCATCTGGCTTTCGAACTCGTCCAAGGCGGCGCGGACTTGGTCGGCTTCCTCCTGGGTCAGGGTGCCGGCCTCCACGTCCTGGGTCAGTTGTTGTTCCAAAGCCTCGCGCACGCTGGCCGGGTCGGCCGGAATCGAACCCGCGCTCATGGTCGACTTGACCACGCTTTCCAGTTCAGAGCTGATGGAAGAGGATTTCTCGGCGCTCAGGCCCTTGCTTTGCAGCGAGGTCGCCAGGGTGTCCTGAAGCGATGGCGGGCGGCCGCCCACGGATGAAATGCTCATGTGCTTTCCCCTTGTTCTCAAGACGACGGGTGGTTTCTCCACCATTCGCTTACACGGGGCTTGGCCGCCGACCCTGCGCGATGATTTTCACTTTTCCACCGCGCAGGGGAAGACGGCGATCACGCACTCAGCGACAAGGCGGAAACGGCGCTGCCGCCATAGAGCGCCGAGCCGCTTTGCTGCGACTTGGAATAGGCATCGATGGCCGACATCAATTGCTGCATGGCCGACGAGGTGGCGCCGTCCGACGGCGTTCTGGACTCGCCGGATTGCAGGGCTGAGATCAGTTTTTCGACCAAGTCCTGCTCGTCCTGGCTGAGCGAGACGTCGGCTGCTTGGGGCGGCGGCGGCCCCTGCATGCCCTGGGCAAGCTGTTCGGAAGTGATGAACTCGGCGTCTTCGCCGGCCAGGCTTTCGAACAAGGCGGTGGCTTCTTCCTCGCTGACGTCGTCGGGGCGGCCGGCCAGGAATTCCTGTCGGCTGACCACGCCGTCCTTGTTGGTGTCCAAGGCGTCGTAGACTTCGTCGGCTTCACCGCCGCCGCCGCCGCCGCCGCCCGCAGGTGGCTGCATGGCGGCGACGAAGGTTTCGGAATCGACGCTTTCGGTGCCCTCGCCGAACAATGTGCTGTAAAGGGCGGTGGCGTCTTCCTCGCTGACGTCGTCGGGACGGCCGGCGACGAATTCGTCCTGCGACACGGCGCCGTCGCCATCGGTGTCGAGTTTGGCGAACAGGTCGGAGGCTTCGGGCCGCGAGCCACCCAGGCTTTGCACTTGGATCATGGTGGCCTGCATGCTGGCCGCCATCTGCTGGAAGGCGGTAGCCAGGTCGCTTTGGCTCAGCGCACCGGTGCCTTCGCTGTCCAGCTTGTCGTAAAGGGAACCGGCCTTCTCGGCGCTGAGGTCGTCGGGAGCGCCGGCGACGAATTCGTCCTTCGACACCGTGCCGTCGCCGTTGGTGTCGATGCGCGTGAACATCTTTTCGAATTGGGCCGAGCTGAAAGAGCCGAGCCCGCTGATCCCACTTGCCATGGTCTTTCTCCGCAGAAGCGGCAAGCCGACAATTCGGCTCACGACACCTAACACGGAGAAGAAGCAAAAAACCTGCACCAAGAAAACAAAATTCCGGAAAAATCCTATTATTACTGTCTTGTATAAATACAAATAACGGCTCGCCAAATAATTTATGGCGTCCGTTATTTTATCTCTTGCACATTTACTGTTTGTTAGTGCACGATCCGAATTGTCGCCACATTCCATGCAAGGGCGGGGCCAACACATCCCGACAGCCCCCCCTGGCGTTGAAGGGCGACGCAGAAGGCGTCACTCCCCAGAACAGGGAAATCGCTGCCGGGTGACCCGGCAAATGTTGCCGAGAGGGCGGCAAAGCCTGCCGCCTTTGGGGGTGGAGTGTTTCGATGATCCGGATGCGGCCATGAACGACAGCCGCGACGACGACGAATTGCTGGAACTGACGGCCACGGGGAACCGTGACGCCTTTCAAATCCTGATGGAAAGGCACGTCAAATCCATGTTGATGCTGGCCCAGAGGGTCAGCGGCAATTCCGACGACGCCGAGGAACTGGTCCAGGACGCCTTCTTGAAGGTGTGGACGCAGGCGCCCAAGTGGCGCCGCGACGGGGCCGCGCAATTTTCCACCTGGCTTTACCGGGTGGTGCTGAACGGCTGCCTGGACCGGCGCCGCCGACCGGTCTGGACCGGCTTGGACGAGGCCGCCGAACTGGCCGACACCGCCCCCGGCGCCGCCCAGCATCTGGCCCGAAGCCAAAGCCGCGCCCTGATCCAGGCGGCCATGGGAACCATCCCCGAACGCCAACGCGCCGCCCTTTTCCTGCACTATTTTTCTGAAATCAGCGCCCCCCAGGCGGCTCAGGTGCTGGATATCAGCGTGCCGGCCATGGAAGCCCTCTTGATACGCGGCAAGCGAGCGCTTAAGAAGGAATTGATACGCCGAGGCGTCACCGACCTTGGAGACATGCTTTGACCGCGGACGGGCTTGATACGCTGATCAAGAACGCCTTCCCCGCCACCGACATCCCGCCCGACCAAGTGCAACGGGTGATGGCGGGGGTGTTCGCGCGTCTGGATCAAACGCAGCCGCAAGTCCGCCTCAACCGCTGGCAACGCCTGGGACAATTGCTGTCCGAGCTGACCCCGGCCCCTTGGGTTCTGGTTCGCCAGGCCGCCCTGCCCGTGGCCCTGGCCCTGGCCCTGGGCGTTTACCTGGGACAGGTTCCCCGCCAGACCGCGCCGCAAGTCCAATTGCTGGCCAGCCTGACCAGCCCCTTGATGAGCGCGGGCTATTGATGGCCGAACACCCCATCTTGCGATGGCTGTTGCCGGTTTCGCTGACGGTGAACGCGTTCCTGGGCGGGTTGATGGTCAGCCAATGGCAGAAACCCGCTGTCCCGCCGCCGCCGCGACCGGAACGGATGATCGAGGAAATGGCGGAAACCCTGCCCGCGGCCGACGCCGCCATCCTGCGGCAAAGCTTCGGAGCGCGTACCGCCAAGCTGGAACACCGTCCCCGCAACCCCGAGGAAATGTTCCTGAAGATCGGCGCCGCCCTGAAGACCGAGCCCTTCGACCCCCTGGCCCTGGCCGCCATCTTCCGCGACGGTCGCAAGAGCCGCGACGCCATGGACGATACCATCGAAGGCGCCCTGGTGGACGCCGCCACCAAGATGTCCGCCGAGGGCCGCCATAAACTGGCCGACTGGCACCCCCGCCCACCACGTGACTGAACCGCCCGACAAAAACCCCGCCAAGATTTGCTCTGGGCGGGGGTAGGGTTTCAGCCGACGCTGTCGTCCCGTGCCGGGGTGTCGCCCAGCTTGGCGCTCCACGTTTCGGCCGCCCGTTCCAGCTTGGCCAGCACCTCGGATTCGTGCTTCAGCAGCTTGCGCGACGATTTCAGCGCCTTGTAGTACAGGCCCGCCGCCAGCTCGTCGCGGATTTCCTGGCCGATATCCACCGCCGACGGACAGGCGTCCAGGTATTCCACCAGGTAATGGGTGAACAGCGTCAAGTAATGGTCGCGCTTTTCCGGGAAGATGTAGGCGCATTGCAGGCAGAAATAGACCCGTGCCGCCGGCGTCGCGATGTCGTCGTTGGTCAGGATTTCCTTTTGCCGTAAGATGTTGGATTCATTGTGAATCCTAAGCTTGGTATTGGCGCCGGCATTTTCGATGACAGCACCGTTGATGATGACTTTTTCACCAGGCTTGAGGTCGATCAGCAAAGGCAAGGGAAACTCTCCTGGACGGCGGATGCGGACTTGCTTCCAGCATTATACCCTTGGGCCGTCGGGCGCAATGCCGGGCTGCCCTACCATCCCCCGCTTTCCAGCCAACGCCGCACCATGGGCAGGCGGTCCGAGCCCCAGAACCCCTCGTCCCCGATCATGAAGAACGGCGAGCCGAACACCCCCTTGGCGATGGCCGCGTCGGTTTCGTCCTTGCAGCGGGCCTTGAAGGCCGGGTCGTCCATGGCGGCCAGGGCGGCGGCGGCGTCATGGCCGCACTGGGCCGCCACGTCGGCCACCACCGATTTCTCGCCGATATTGCGGTTATGGGCGAAATAGGCGGCGAAGGCGGCGCGGGCGAAACCTTTGGCGGCGGCCGGATCCAGGGAATCCAGCCACCAGAAGACACGAGCGGCGGCGATGGTGGCCACCGGGAAGGGATCGGGGAAGGCGTAAGGGATGCCGGTCATCCGCCCCAGGCGGTCCCAATCGTGGCGACTGTACGCCCCCTTCAACGGCTGGGTGACCAGCAATTGGTTGCCCGACGCCTTGAAGGCCGGCCCCAGCAGGATGGGTATCCAACGGCAAGTGGCGCCGGTCTCGGCCGCCACCTGTTCGATGCCGTCAACGGCGAAATAGGCGTAGGGCGACGAGAAGTCGAAATAGAAGTCGACAATCTTGCTCATGGGCTCTGTCCTACCACGCCACTTCGCTGCCGTCGAAATGGAAGAACTTTCCACTGTCGTTTAGTTTTACTTTATCCAGAACCGCCTTCATGCCGGCGACCGCCTGGGGCGGGGTCAAGGGCGCGTTGGGGCCACCCATGTCGGTCCGCACCCACCCCGGAGACAGGGCGATCACCGCGATCTGACGGGCCGCCAGATCCAGGGACAGGCTTTTCACCACCATGTTGAGCGCCGCCTTGGACGCCCGATAGGCGTAGAACCCGCCCGAGGTGTTTTCCGCCACCGACCCCATCTTGGACGAAATGGCCGCGATGATTCCACCCGCCGGCACCTGGTCGGCGAACAGTTCCGCCACCTGCAACGGCGCCAGGGCGTTGACCCGCATGACCTTCAGGAAACCGTCGGCATCCACCGCGCCGAAGCCTTGGTTATCGCCATAGATGCCGGCGTTGTTCAAGACGACGTCCAGGCTGATGCCCGCCAAGGTCGCCTTCAGCCGCTTCAAGGTGGACAGGTCGGCGACGTCGGCCACATAGACCTCGGCCCCGGCGTCGGAAACCGCCTTTCCCGACAAGGGGTCGCGCACCGTGGCCAGGACCCGCCAGCCGGCGGCGGCGTATTGGCGGGCGAATTCCAGTCCCAGGCCGCGATTGGCCCCGGTGATCAAGATGGTCGGCATGGTCTTGCGTCTCCGTGCTTGCAGGTCTTTCATGCTATCCGCGCTCATAGGCTATGACAAACCCTCACCAACCGGTTATGGTCATTTCGGTAACCGCCCGACTAAAGTGGGGGATGTTTGGGTATGTTGCTTGATCCAGGCCAGGACGCCGCCACGTTCAGCGCCTATCGCGCCGGCTTCCCCGAGTTGCTGCGCCAGCGGCTGCAATCCATGGGTTTCGGCCAGGCCGGAAGCCGAATCCTTGATTTGGGCTGCGGCCGGGGCGATCTGGCGAAGATGTTCGCCGAAACCAGCTGCGCGGTGACCGCCCTCGATATTTCG
>JAIWOG010000122.1 GCA_020217035.1 Magnetospirillum sp.
GCGGCGCAGTTGGACTTGGCGCGTGACAATTGCGCCGGCTTGGACGTCACCTTCGTGGCCGCCCCGGCGGAACAAACCGGCCTGGATTGCGCGTCCTTCGACGGCGTGATCGCCGGCCAGTGCTGGCATTGGCTGGACCGCCGCCGCGCCGCCGCCGAGATGGCGCGGCTGATCAAGCCCGGCGGGCATTTGGTCATCTGCCATTTCGACTGGCTGCCGCTGCCTGGCAACGTGGTGGCCGCCGCCGAGGATTTGATCCGCAAATGGAACCCGGTCTGGCCCATGGGCGGCGGCACCGGCATCTATCCGCAATGGCTGGGCGACATGGCGGTGGCCGGCTTCGAGAACCTGGAAAGCTTTTCCAGCGACCTGGCCACCCCCCATCCCCGCCAGGAATGGCGAGCCCGGCTGCGGGCCACCGTCGGCGTCGCCGGTCGCCTGTCGCCGCAATTGATCCACGATTTCGACCAGGATGTGGGCCGCATGCTGGATTCGCGTTTCCCCGGCGACCCCTTGATGGTGCCGCACCGCCTGTGGGCAGCCGTGGGCCGGCGCAAATGACAAAAGCCCCCGCCGGTCGCCGACCGGCGGGGGCTTGCAACGGCGGTTACATCACGCCTTCAGCGCGGTGACCTCGATTTCCACCTTCATGCGGGGGTCGACCAGACCGCAGACGATGGTGGTGTTGGCCGGCTTGGTGGCCTTGAAATACTTGCCCAGCACCGGGCCGACGGTCTGGAAGAACGACGCCTCGGTCACGTAGACGACGACGCGGACGACGTCGGCCATGGTGGCGCCGGCCTGTTCCAGGGCGGCCTTGATGGTCTGCAGGGCCTGGTCGGCCTGGTCGACTTCGCTGTCGGCGATCTGGCCGTCCTTGAAGCCCGAGGTGCCGGACACGAACACCCACGGATCCTGGACCACGGCACGGGAATAGCCGGCCACTTCCTCGAAGGGCGAGCCGGAAGAGATCAGGCGACGGGACATGTGCTTTCCTTTGCGCAACGAAGGACGGATACGGCGCACGGTTCTATACGATTTTCATCCCCGCGCAAGGATTCAAGCGCTGAACATCGGCTGCAGGAACGGCACATTTCCGTCCGGGCTTTCCACGTCCAGCACCCAGGAATCGGAATCGACGGCGCAGGCGCGCGCCACATAGGCATCGGCCCGCTGGTCGTCCACCGGTTCGCTTCCGGTGGCGCACATCCAACCCAGCCGCCCCTGGATGTCGCGAACCTGGGCATAGACGCGGTTGCGGTCGCGCCCCTCGATCACCCGCACCAAAATGGTGCCGCTGTCGTCATCGCCCTTCCGGGCCACCACCGCCTGTTGGAAATGCAGGCCGCATTGACGGATGGCGGCATGGATGAACAGCTTGGCTTTCAGTTTTGGTTCGCTCATTGCGGGACTGTGCTCTGGTTGATCGACAGCCGGGATTGGGCGGTGCGACGGATGGTTTCCAGGATTTCCGGCGACGATGCGGTGAATTGCTGGAAGTCGCGGGCGTCCAGGACCAATAAATGACAGCGGCTGAGGGCCCGGACGGTGGCCGTGCGCGGTCGCCGCTCCAACAGCGCGATCTCGCCGAAGAAGTCGCCCGCCTTCAGCACGAAGGTACCGGCGGCGCCGCTGACCTCGACCTGGCCGCTGACGATGAAATACATGCAATCGCCCGCGTCGCCGGCACGGACCACGTTTTCACCCTTGATGACCCGAACCAACTTCAGAAGCGCCGCCACCTGGGCGATCTGGGTGGCCTGAAGTTCGGAAAAGAACGGCACCTTGGCGACCAGATGCCAGGTGTTGACGAAATTGCGCCGCCGCATTTCCTCGGTGAAGCCGGACGCCAGGATCGATGCCGGCAGCGCGAACATGCCCAGCCCCAGAACCGCCACCCCGGCGCCCATGACCTTGCCCAAGGCGCTGATGGGCACCACGTCGCCATAGCCCAGCGTGGCCAGGGTGACGACGCTCCACCACATGGTTTGGGGAATGCTGGCCATGCCGGGATTGATGTCGCGCTCGACGAAGTAAAGCAGGGTCGAGGTCAGCAGCACCAGCAACGCCATGATGAACATGGCCGAGGCCAAGGGGCGCAATTCGGCCATCAGCACCACGCCCAGGGTTTCCAGCGCCGGGGAATAGCGTGCCAGCTTCAAGAAACAAAGGATGCCGAAAGCGGTTTCCACGTCATGCGACCAACCGAGCAACGCCCCCGCCAGCACCGGCGCGAAAGCCAGCACGTCGAACAGCCCATAGATGCCGAACGCGTAGCCGGCCAGACGGCCCTCGCCTTTGGCGGCGACCAGCCGCAACAGGTAGTCCACCGCCAACATGGCGATGCAGGCATGCCCCAGATGGCGGATGACCGTTTCGGCCTCGCCCCAGATTCCGGGCATGGTGTCGATGGCCGTCATCCCGGTGAAGCACAGGATGACCGCCACCAAGACCGCGCGGTAGAACTGCGCCCGCCTGGACGCCGAGGGCTCGCCGCCTAAGGTTCCACGCCACCACGCCGCCGCGCCCATGCCGTCCTCCCTTTACAACGCCCCAGGGTTTACACCGCTTCCCTGGTTCTGACCAGCAAGCGCGGCGACACCCTCTGCTTCCGAACCGAAAGTATAAAGCGACGATTGCTTTTGCCGCGTCGCATCATGCTAAGATGACCAGACAAAACAAATGGGAACCAGGGCCTTGCGCCCAAGGGGGAAACACATGGACCACGCCCCGCAGATCGTCACCTGGACGACCGCCCTCAGTGTCGGCGTCGACCATCTGGACGCCCACCACCGCCGCCTGATCGAATTGCTGAACCAATTGGGCGGTGCCGTGAGCTTAGGCGATTCGCGCCAGGTCACCGGCATGGTCCTGGGCGAGTTGATCCGCTATGTGTTCTACCATTTCGGCGAAGAAGAACGCCTGATGGAAGAAGCCGGATACCAGGACCTGGACGCCCACCGCCAGTCGCACCGCATCATGGCCGATCACGTGCGCAGCCTGGAGCAAGCCTACGACCGCGACCCCAGCGCCGTGGTGGCGGCCGAGTTGCATGCTTTCCTGGCCGACTGGCTGGTGCACCACATCCGGGCCGAGGACAGCCGCTACGCCCCCGCTTTGTGTCAAATGGCGCAGGCGGTGTAGTTCGTTCGGACCGCGCCTGCTTCTTTCGCGTCATCCCTTCCCCCGCATGCCGCATTGCGGCAAGACGGTGTCCGGGCCAGCATGATCCATGGACAAGCCATCAAGGGGGAACGTCGTGGAACAAACATGCCGGTTCTGCGGGCAAGCCTATCCCGACCATGACGAAGACTGCCGGGTTCCCGGCGACATGGAACGTTTCGCACGCATCCACGCGCTGTTGGGAAACCGCCCCGACAAGCATTACCTCCGCAGCAACCTGAAACGCTATCTGGTGGCGTTCGGCCGCTGGGAAGGTGGTCAGGTGAATTCCGCCACCAGCGGGGCATGATAGCTGTCGGGGGCCTGCCAGATTCGCGCCGGGCTGACCAGTTCGTCGCCCAACGACTCGTTGTGGATCTCGCAGCCCACCAGGTCGCCCAACAGCGGCCGTGACAGCAAAAGGTGATCCAGCATCACCCGACGCCCGTGATGGATGACGGAATAGCGCTGACTGTCCGACACCGAGCGTTCGGCCGGGACCAGCATGCGCGGCGCCAAATGGCCGTTGCCGGTGTCTTCCTCGTCGCCCATCAAAGTACGCAACGGCGCCTCGCGGTCGCCGCAATTGAAGTCGCCGCAGACCACCACCCGGGCCTGGGGGTCGGCGTCGAACAAGCTCTCGACCAGCAACCGCGCCTCGAGCGCCTGACCGGCCCGCTTCACCGCCGCCAGATAGAACCCCTCGGCCCAGCCGCCAACGCTGAGCCATCGACCATGCTCTGTCTTCTGGCCGGGCAGCCAGGCGGCACGCGGCGCCCGCAAGTGGACGTTGACCACCTGAACCACCCGCCCCCGCCCCAGATCCAGGCAGGCATGCAGGATGGGGCGATCCCATTCCACCGGCTGGGCCTGTTCGGGCGCCGGACGGGCGGTGACCGGAAGGATGGCCGGCGGCGGAACCAGATGGTGCCAGACCTGGCCGTGGGACAGGATGGGAAAGCGTGACAGGATGACCAGGTTGTGATGGTCGGACGGCCGCGATCCCCCCCGGTTGGTGCTGATCAGCCGGTGATAGCGGGCGTAGTCGGTGCCTTCCAGCAGACGATCCAACCCCACGGGCGTGCGGGGACCGCGCTTGCCGTCGATGGTGTGGGCGTTCACTTCCTGCAGGCACAGCACGTCGGCCCGCAGACGGCGCAATTGCGGACGCAACACCGCCACGCGGTCCTCGAACGCCCTGTCCTCGCCGCCGCGGTCGTCCAGGTTCTCAAGGTTGAAAGTCCCCAAACGCCAGCGTCTCACCCCGGCCTCCCGCCTGTGCGCAAGTCACATGATTCTAACATATCCGTCATCGCCCTCCGCTTGTAACAAATACCCGGCCGATGTTATTGATCATCAGCGACGGAGGGGAGCGGACATGGTGATCCTGGCTTGGAACGAGGCGTACAGCGTCGGCAGCGCCATGATCGATTCCGATCATCGCATCCTGATCAACCTGGTCAACCAGTTGCACGACGCCATGGAAACCGGCCAAAGCCGCGATGTCCTGGGCAGCGTCCTCAACGTGCTGGCCGAGTATGTCGAACACCACTTCCATCGCGAAGAATTGCTGATGGAGCGCATCGGCTATCCCGACCGACAGGCCCATATCCAGAATCACCGCGAACTCGAAACCAAGGTCCGGTCCATCCGCGATTGCTGGCTGGCCGGGAAACGTCAAGTTCTTGATGACGAAGTGCTGGGTTTTCTGAAAAGATGGCTGTCGGACCATATACTAAGGGCAGATTTGGCTTACCGTCCTTGGATCGAAGCCGCCGACACCCGCGGGGGTACGGATGACGGCGGTCAGGCGGTGACACTTTAAAACATCTTGGGGGGAGGGCGCGTCCCGAATGATGACCGAACGCAAATTGTTTACCGCTGAGATTCAGCGCCTCAAGGCCCAGGCCGCCAAGGGCAACCAAGTCCCCGTCGCCATCGGCGGCGGGGTGTCCAACGACGAAGTGTTGCGGGTCTTGAACGAAATCCGCGGCGACATCCGCAACCTGGAACACGCCATGCGTGGCGAAGAGGCGCCGCCGCCTTCCGCGCAAGCCGCCGGCCTGGACGAAATGGTCAGCCAAAAGCAGGCCGAAGTGTCCATGCTGAAGACCGAGCTGCGGGCACTGGCCGTCTGCATCGAGCAGACCAAGCAGGAAATCGCCGCCCTGCGGCCCAAGGATTCCGAGGAAGACCGCATCCTGGCGGTCACCTTTGAACTGGACGCCATCGTCGAAGCCACCGAAGGCGCCACCCAGACCATCCTGGAGGCCGCCGAGAAGATCGAAACGCTGACCAGCGAGATCGCCTCGCACGGGGACGACGCCTACGTCAAGCGCCTGGCCGAGGACATCAACGAAACCGTCATCACCATGTTCGAGGCTTGCAACTTCCAGGACATTACCGGCCAGCGCATCACCAAGGTGGTGAAGACGCTGAAGTACATCGAATCGCGCGTCAACGCCATGATCGACATCTGGGGACCGGACAACATCGCCGAGATCGTCCCCAAGCAGGTCGAGGAACGCGACGACGATTCCAAGCTGCTGAACGGCCCCGCCTTGGAAAACCAGGGCATCAGCCAGGACGAAATCGACAAGCTGTTCGGTTAGGAGTGTTTTTTCGCCTTCGGATCAGGCCGGCTTCCATAAAGGAAGCCGGCCTTTTACTTTTAATAAGCGCCGTTGAAGCAGAATCATCTGGACAACCTAGGCAATGTTCGGCAAGCAACCGGCGCCAACACAAATAATCGCCAGAACAAATTACGTAAAATTTTGTTTTATTACTATCGACACGTCCACCTTGACGCGCCCGCCCCAACCCGCCACCATGCGCCCGCGTCAGATGGCCGGGCGGCCGCTTCGCGAGCAATCGCGCAGAGGAAAGTCCGGGCTCCACGGAAGCACGGTGCCGGATAACGTCCGGCGGGGGCGACCCTAGGGAAAGTGCCACAGAAAGCAAACCGCCGCTGTTCGCAGCGGTAAGGGTGAAAGGGTGCGGTAAGAGCGCACCGCGGACCCGGCAACGGGGACGGCACGGCAAACCCCACCGGGAGCAAGACCAAATAGGGGCGACACTTTCCGGCCTTTTGGCTGGATAAAACGCGCTTTCGCGTCGTCGCCCGGGTCGGTCGCGTGAGGCGTTCGGCGACGAACGTCCCAGATGAATGGTCGCCACCATGGGAAACCATGGGACAGAACCCGGCTTACAGGCCATCTGACGCAAATCCCCCCCATCTTGGCCCCATGCCGTCCCATGGCCCAGCCCGGCAGGCTCTATCCTCCACATAAGAACGATAAATGAACAAATTTACCGTTCATTTACCTTTCGATGGCGATTCACACATGTGAATCAATGTGTTATGCCGCGTTCTTAGACTACTTTGCGAGATTCGCAATTGATTTGCCGACAACCATCCTGGACCATACTTTTACTAGTGAATACCATTGACGCCCATGATCACCCATGCTATCCCATAAATACCCACCGCAAGACGATCTTAGGGCGAATTGCGTCAGCGGAGGGGGGACCTGGGGAATGGGCACAATTCGGCAAGGGCGACACGGGGGATGGGACTCTTCCTCTCCACTTTCGTGAACAAGGTTGATCGCAAGGGACGCGTGTCGGTCCCGGCGAGCTTCCGCGCGACCTTGTCGGCGCAGTCCTTCCAGGGAATCATCGCCTATCGTTCGTTCACCGCCGCTTGCGTCGAAGGCTGCGGCATGGACTTCATGGAACGCCTGTCCGACAGCGCCCAGACCTTCGACGCTTTCTCGCCCGAACAAGAAGACATCTCCGCCCTGATCTTCGCCGACGCCCGTCAATTGTCCTGGGACCCCGAAGGTCGAATCCTGCTGCCCGAGGATTTGATCGACCATGCCGGCCTGTCCGAAACCGCCGCCTTCGTCGGCAAGGGCCAGACCTTCCAGATCTGGCAGCCCGAAGCCTACAAGGCCATGGAAGCCGAAATCCGGTCCCGCGCCCTGAAGAACCGCCCGACCCTGCCGCTGAAGCCCAAGGCCGGAGGCGCATGATGATGGTCGCCCCCCCTTCCCCGGGTTCGGATTCCCCCCCGCATGTCTCGGTGCTGCTGACCGAAGTGGTGGCTGCCCTGGCGCCCCTGGCGGGCGAGGTGATGGTGGACGGCACCTTCGGCGCCGGCGGCTATACCCGCGCCATCCTGGCCACCGCCCCTTGTCGGGTGTTCGCCATCGACCGCGACCCCTCGGCGGTGGCCACCGGCCGCGCCATGCAAGCCGAAACCGCCGGTCAGCTGACCATGCTGGAAGGTCGCTATGGCGACATGGACCGCCTGCTGGCCCAGGCCGGCATCGCCCAGGTACAGGGCGTGGCGCTCGACATCGGCGTCTCGTCCATGCAGATCGACCAGGCGGAGCGCGGCTTTTCCTTCGCCAAGGACGGCCCCTTGGACATGCGCATGGAACAGAACGGCCCGTCCGCCGCCGACGTGGTCAACAGCGCCACTGAAGCCGAACTGGCCGACATCATCTATCACCTGGGCGAAGAACGATTCGCCCGCCGTGTCGCCCGCGCCATCGTCGACGCCCGTGCCGATACCCCCTTCACCCGCACCCTGCAACTGGCCAACGTGGTGCGCGGCGCGGTCAGGAAATCAGGCGACGGCATCGACCCGGCCACCCGCACCTTCCAGGCGCTGCGCATCCACGTCAACGACGAGTTGGGGGAACTGCAACGCGGCCTGGAGGCCGCCGAGCGGCTGCTGGCCCCTGGCGGCCGCCTGGCGGTGGTGACCTTCCATTCCCTGGAAGATCGGGTGGTCAAGAATTTCCTGAAGAAGCGCTCGGGCGACATGCCGGCGCCGTCGCGTCACCTGCCCTCGCCCCAGGCAGGCCCCGCCCCCACCTTCACCTTGCTCGGCCGCAAGGCCATCGCGCCAAGCGAAGCGGAAACCCGCGCCAATCCCCGGGCGCGATCCGCCAAGCTGCGGGCGGCGCGGCGCACCGATTCCCCGGCCTGGACCGACGGAGGCGCGTCATGATGCGCGGTCTGTTCGGCACCATCCTGTCCGCCCTGGCCGCCGGCGTGGTCGGCATCGGCCTTTACTTCGTCAAGCACGAGGTCAAGGAACAGGAAGCCCATCTGGCCAACCTGAACCGCCAGATCCAGACCCACCAGGAAGCCATCCACGTGCTGAAGGCCGAATGGAGCTTCCTGAACGACCCGGCGCGGCTCAGGCAATTGTCGGAAAAGTACCTGGACATGAAGGTGATGGGGCCGACCCAGGTCACCACCTTGCAAGCCTTGGCCCCCAGTTCCGGCAACAATGCCGTGGCCGCCGCCCCGCCGCCGCCCGCCGCCCGCCCGGCCACGCCTTCGGTGGCCGAGACCCGCCCCCCCAGCGCCGGGGGGATGCGATGAGCCTGTTCCACCGCCCCCACCACCATCTTCATGGACTCCACCCCGGCGAGGACCTGCAGAACACGCCGGGTGCCCTGCGTCTGGACGGCGTGCGTTCCCGCGCCCTGGAAACCGGCCGCACCCGTCTTTTGGTCACCGCCGTGGTGTTCCTGGGCATCTTCGGCATCATCGGCGCCCGCATGGTCGACGTCGCCGTGCTGGATGCCAACCCCGCCAAGCCCCGCGCCCTGCCCACGGCACGGACCGAGGCGCTGGAAATGGCCCGCGCCGACATCACCGACCGCAACGGCTCGATGCTGGCCTCCAGCCTGCCCACCGTGTCGCTGTACGCCCGGCCCGGCGAAATGGCCGAGGCCCGCGTCGACATGGCCGACGCCGCCCGCAAGCTGGCCGGCATCCTGCCCGACATGGATGCCGAGGACGTCCACGCCCGCCTGGCCGCCGGCAAGACCTTCGTCTATCTGCGCCGCAACCTGACGCCGCGCCAGCAATACGACGTCAATGCCCTGGGCGTTCCCGGCCTGCATTTTGAAAAAGGCGAACGCCGGGTCTATCCCCATGGCAACCTGGTGGCCCATGTGGTCGGCATGACCGACGTGGACAACAAGGGCATCGCCGGAATCGAACGCTTTTTCGAGAACCGGCTGACCGGCCAGTCCGAGCCGCTGGCCTTGTCCATCGACCTGGGCATCCAGACGGTGGTGCGCACCGAGTTGCAGAAGGCGGTCACCCAGTTCAGTGCGCTCGGCGCCACCGGCATGGTGGCCGACGTGCGCACCGGCGAGTTGCTGGCCCTGGTCAGCCTGCCCGATTTCGACCCCAACGACCCGCCGGCGGGGAATTCCGAGGCCATGTTCAACCGCGCCACCAAGGGCGCCTACGAAATGGGCTCGACCTTCAAGCTGTTCAACACCGCCATGGCGCTGGAGACTGGCCGTATCACCCTGAACTCCAGCTTCGACGCCACCAAGCCGTTGAAGTTCGGCGGCCACACCATCCATGACGACCATGCCCAGAACCGCTGGATGACCGTTCCGGAAATCCTGATCCATTCGTCCAACATCGGCTCGGCCCGCATGGCGCTGGATGCCGGCACCGATTTCCAGCGCCAGTTCATGTCCCGTATCGGCATGCTGCACCCCCCCAGCCTGGAGCTTCCGGAAGTGGGTTCGCCGCTGGCGCCCAGTCCCTGGCGCGACATCAACACGGTGACCATTTCCTTCGGCCACGGCCTGTCGGTGACCCCGGCGCAGTTGGTGTCCGGCACCATCGCCCTGGTCAACGGGGGCGTGTTCCATCCGCTGACCCTGGTGCACCGTCCCGATGGCCAGCCGGTCCCTGGCGAAGTCGTGCTGAAGACCAAGACCTCGGCCCAGATGCGCCAGTTGATGCGCATGGTGGTGACCGAAGGCACCGGCAAGAAGGCCGACGTCCCCGG
>JAIWOG010000123.1 GCA_020217035.1 Magnetospirillum sp.
CTACGAGGTGGGCGGCAAGACCGGTACCGCCGAAAAGGCCGCCGGCGGCGGCTACAAGAAGAAGGCGGTGCTGTCGTCCTTCGTCGCCGCCTTCCCCATGGACAATCCGCGCTATGTGGTGCTGGTCATGGTGGACGAACCGCAGGGCACCAAGGAAACCTACGGCTTCATCACCGCCGGCTGGACGGCGGCGCCGGCCACCGGCCGCATCATCGCCCAGATTGCCCCCATGCTGGGCATCGCCCCCAAGCCGCAGGCCGACGCGCCGCAGGCGGCCAAGGTCGCTTCCACCAGGGGAGGCAGCGATGTCGCCCAATCTCGCTGACCTGATCAAGACGGTCACCGGCGTGACCTGCGATTCGCGCAAGGTCGGCCCCGGCATGCTGTTCGCCGCCCTGCCCGGCACCAAGGCCGACGGCCGCGCCTTCGTCGCCCAGGCCGTCGCCCAAGGTGCTGCGATCATCCTGGCCCCCCTGGGCACCGAGATGGACACTGGCGGGGCGGTGCTGGTCACCGACGCCGAACCGCGCCGCGCCTATGCCCTGGCGGCGGCCGCCTTCTTCGCCCGCCAGCCCCGGGTGATGGCCGCCGTCACCGGCACCAACGGCAAGACCTCGACGGTGAACTTCACCCGCCAGATATGGGAGACCATGGGCTTGCCCGCCGCGTCCTTGGGTACCTTGGGTCTGGTCGCCCCCGGATTCGCGCCGCGTCCCAGCCTGACCACCCCCGATCCCGCCGATTTGCACGCCACCTTGGCCGAGTTGGCCGATGCCGGCATCGGCCACGCCGCCATGGAAGCGTCCAGCCATGGCCTGGACCAATACCGCCTGGACGGCGTGCGCCTGACGGCTTGCGCCTTCACCAACCTGACCCGCGACCATCTGGATTATCACGGCGACATGGCGGCCTATCTGGATGCCAAGCTGCGTCTGTTCGCTGAATTGCTGCCCGCCGACGGCGTCGCCGTCATCAACGCCGATTCCGACGCCTGCCCCCAGGTCGAAAAGGCCGCCGGTTCGCGCCGTCTGCTGCGCTTCGGCCGCGCCGGCGCCGAATTGGCGGTCAAGGACATCCGTCCCGATTCCCACGGCCAGATCCTGGACCTTGATGTGCTGGGTCAGGCCGCCACCATCCGCCTGCCCCTGGCCGGCACCTTCCAGGCCGCCAACGCCCTGGCCGCCCTGGGGCTGGTCATCGGTTGCGGCGGCAACGCCGCTGCCGCCCTGGAAGCCCTGGAAAGCCTGACGGAAATCCCCGGCCGCCTGCAAAAGGTCGCCGCCCGCGACGGCGCCCCCATCTTCGTCGATTACGCCCACACCCCCGACGCCCTGGAAACCGTGCTCAACGCGTTGCGCCCCCACGCCACCGGCAAGCTGGTGGTGGTCTTCGGCTGCGGCGGCGACCGCGACCCCGGCAAGCGCCCGCAGATGGGGGCCATCGCCGCCAAGCTGGCCGATCTGATCATCGTCACCGACGACAACCCGCGTACCGAAGCGGCCGCCCCCATCCGCGCCGCCATCCTGGCCGAAGCCCCGGGCGCCATCGAAATCGCCGACCGCCGCGACGCCATCGCCCATGCGGTGCAGTCCCTGAAGACCGGCGACGTGCTGGTGGTGGCGGGCAAGGGCCATGAAAGCGGCCAGATCGTCGGCGACCAGATTCTGCCCTTCGACGATGCCGAGGAATGCCGCAAGGCTGCCGGGGGTGCCGCATGAGCCTGTGGACCGCGACCGAAGCGCAAGCCGCTACCCAGGGAACCCTGTCCGGTGTCGCCGACTGGACCGCCACCGGCGTGTCCATCGATTCGCGGTCCGTGGCCTCAGGCGACCTGTTCATCGCGCTGTCCGGCCCCAACCATGACGGCCACGACCATGTGAAGGCCGCCATCGAAGCCGGCGCGGTGGCCGCCCTGGTCCACAAGATCCCCAACGGCTGCGCCGGCTTGCCGCTGTTGCAGGTGGCCGACACCATGGCCGGCCTGCAGGATTTGGGCGTCGCCGCCCGGGCGCGGTCCAAGGCCCGGATCCTCGCCATCACCGGTTCGGTGGGCAAGACCGGCTCGAAGGAAATGGCCGCCTTGGCGCTGTCGGCGCAGGGCAAGACCCATTACTCGGTGGGCAGCTTCAACAATCATTGGGGCGTGCCGCTGTCCCTGGCCCGCATGCCCGCCGACTGCGTCTATGGCGTGTTCGAACTGGGCATGAACCATGCGGGCGAGTTGACGCCCTTGTCCAAGATGGTCCGCCCGCACGCCGCCATCGTCACCACCATCGAAGCGGTGCATTCGGCGTTCTTCGCCAGCACCGAGGACATCGCCGACGCCAAGGCCGAGATCTTCACCGGCATGGAAACCGGCGGCACCGCCATCCTGCCCCGCGACAACCGCCATTACCGCCGTCTGGCCAATGCCGCCAAAGCGGCCGGAATCAAGCGTATCCAGTGCTTCGGCAGCCATATCGATGCCGACGCCCGCATGCTGGACTGCGCCGTCGATCCCGAAGACACCGCTGTCTTCGCCCTGCTGCACGACCATGCCATCGCCTATCGGGTGGGCGTTCCCGGCCTGCATTGGGGGATGAATTCCTTGGCCGTGCTGCTGGCCGTCGGCGCGTTGGGCGGCGACGAGGCCAAGGCTGCCCACGGCCTGGCCGCCATGCGCCCGCCCAAGGGCCGTGGCGAACGCCATCAGGTGGCGTGGAAGTCCGGCATGGTGGAAGTGATCGACGAAAGCTACAACGCCAGCCCGGTTTCCATGAAGGCGGCCTTGTCCACCCTGGCCGCGGCGCGGCCGGGCAAGGGCGGCCGTCGGGTCGCGGTGTTGGGCGACATGCTGGAACTGGGTGCTCAGGCCGCCGCGCTTCACGCCAATTTGGCCGAGGCGGCCGCCTTGTGGGGCACCGACCTGGTGTGCACCGCCGGCCCGCTGATGAAGAACCTGCACGACGCGCTGCCCCAGGGACGCCGGGGTGTGCACGCCGCCAATTCGACGGATTTGGCGGCGATGATCAGGGACGTCGTCCACCCCGGTGACGTGGTGGTCGTCAAGGGGTCCGCCGGCTCGCGCATGGCGGTGGTGGTCAAGACTTTGTTGGAAGGGTGACGGGGAAACATGCTCTACAACCTGCTTTATCCCCTGGCTGACGAGGTTGCGTTGTTCAACCTCTTCAAGTACCTGACCTTCCGCACCGGCGGCGCGGTGCTGACGGCGCTGGTCGTCGCCTTCGTCATCGGGCCGGGCCTGATCCGCTGGCTGCGCCAATGGCAGAAGCAGGGCCAGCCCATCCGCGCCGACGGCCCGGAAAGCCACCTGTTGACCAAGAAGGGAACCCCCACCATGGGCGGTTTCCTGATCCTGATCGCACTCGCCGTCGCCACCCTGCTGTGGGCCGATCTGCGCAGCCATTACGTCTGGATCGTCCTGCTGGTCACCCTGGGCTACGGCCTGCTGGGTTTCCTGGACGACTTCCTGAAGGTGTCCAAGAAGAACCCCAAGGGGCTGCCCGGCAAGCTGAAGCTGGCCGGCCAGATCGTCATCGCCCTGATCGCCGCCCTTTGGGTCTACGCCATCCAGCGCGAGCCGCTGGCCGGCACCTTGGCGGTCCCCTTCCTGAAAAGCCTGTTGATCCAGCTGGGCTGGTTCTTCGTGCCCTTCGCCGTCTTCGTCATCATCGGGGCCAGCAACGCCGTCAACCTGACCGACGGTCTGGACGGCCTGGCCATCGTGCCGGTGATGATCGCCGCCGGCGTCTTCGCGCTGATTTCCTATCTGGTCGGCCACGCCGTCTTCGCCAATTACCTGCAAATCCATTACGTGCCGGGTTCGGGCGAGCTGGCGGTGTTCTGCGGCGCCCTGGTCGGTGCCGGCCTGGGCTTTTTGTGGTTCAACGCGCCGCCGGCCATGGTGTTCATGGGCGACACCGGGTCGTTGTCCCTGGGCGGCGCCTTGGGCGCCATCTCGGTGGTGACCAAGCACGAATTGGTGCTGGCCATCGTCGGCGGCCTGTTCGTCTTGGAAACCGTGTCGGTGATCGTCCAGGTCGCCAGCTTCAAGCTGACCGGCAAGCGGGTGTTCCGCATGGCGCCGCTGCACCACCATTTCGAAAAGAAGGGCTGGGCCGAACCCACCGTGGTCATCCGTTTCTGGATCATCGCCGGCATCCTGGCGTTGGTCGGCCTGTCCACCCTGAAGCTGCGGTAGGCCAGCCATGATCCTCGTCCCCTTCCTTGCCGACAAGAACGTGATGGTGATGGGCCTGGGCAAGTCCGGGTCCGCCACCATTCGTGCGCTTGCCGCCAGCGGCGCCCGCGTCAGCGCCTGGGACGACAACGAAAACGCCCGCCAATCCGCCCTGGCCGAGGGCATCGTCCTGAGCGACCCCGCCGAACTGGACGTCTCGGAATTGGACCTGCTGGTGTGGAGCCCCGGCATCCCCCACACCTTCCCGACGCCGCATCCGTTGGCCACCGCCGCCCGCGCCGCCGGCATCGACCTGGTCTGCGACGTGGAATTGCTGGCGCTCGCCAAGCCGGGCGCCAGGTTCGTGGTGATTTCAGGCACCAACGGCAAGTCCACCACCACCACGCTGACCGCCCATCTCTTGAAAAGCGCCGGCCTTCCGGTCACAGCCGGCGGCAATTTGGGCACCGCCGCCCTGGATTTGCCCGACCTGGGCGACGACGGGATCTACGTTCTGGAACTGTCGTCCTATCAGCTGGAACTGACCCGATCCTTGCGGGCGCGGGCCGGTGTGCTGCTGAACATCACGCCGGACCATCTGGGGCGCCATGGTGGCATGGATGGCTATGTCGCCGCCAAGCGCCGCCTGTACGACCTGATCGCCGCCGACGGCATGGCGGTCATCGGCCTGGACGACGCCCCCACCCGGGGGATCGCCGACTGGCTGCTGGGCGCCGGGCGCCGGCATGTGGCGATTTCCGTCAAGCAGGTGCTGGAACATGGCGTTTCCGCCCCCGACGGCGTGCTGTTGGATGACGGCACCGAAATCTTCGACCTCGCCGCCATCGAAACCCTGCCCGGCCGCCACAATTGGCAGAACGCCTGCGCCGCTTTCGCCCTGGCCCGCGCCCTGGGGGTCCAAGCCCACACCATCGCCGCCGGCATCGCCAGCTATCCCGGCCTGGCCCATCGCCAGGAATGGGTCGGCACGGTGAGCGGCGTGCGTTACGTCAACGATTCCAAGGCCACCAACGCCGAAGCCAGCGAAGTGGCGCTGGTCTGCTATGACCGCATCCACTGGATCATCGGCGGCCAAGCCAAGGAAGGCGGCATCGCGTCGCTGGAAAAGCATTTCGGTCGCATCAAGCATGCCTATCTGATCGGCGACGCTGCCCAGGCTTTCGCCGCCACCTTGGACGGCAAGGTGCCCTTCACTCAGTGCGGCACCCTGGAAAACGCTGTCCGGGCCGCGCATGCCCAGGCCCTGCCGGGCGAGGTGGTGCTGCTGTCGCCGGCCTGCGCGTCGTGGGACCAGTTCAAAAGCTTCGAACATCGCGGCGACGTGTTCCGCGACCTGGTGGGGGGGCTGAAATGAGCCTCAGCCGCACCGACACTTCGACCATTGGCCGCTGGTGGTGGACCGTCGACCGCTGGACCATCGCCGCCGTGTTGTCCCTGGTGGCCATCGGCGTGCTGCTGACCATGGCCGCCAGCCCGGCGGTAGCCGACCGCATCGGCGCCGATTCCTTCCACTTCATCCGCCGTCAGTTCGTCTTCCTGGTGCCCGCCGTGCTGGTCATGCTGGGAGTGTCGCTGCTCAGCCCCAAGCAGGTGCGGCGACTGGGAGTGCTGGGCTATTGCGGATCGGTGGTGCTGTTGGTCGCCGTGCTGTTGTTCGCCCCCGAGATCAAGGGCTCGACCCGCTGGCTGTCGCTGGCCGGCATCACCGTGCAGCCGTCGGAATTCGTCAAGCCCTGCTTCGCCATCGTCGCCGCCTGGATGTTCGCCGAGGGCCGCCTGAACCCCGGCTTCCCCGGCAAGGCCATCGCCTGCTTCCTTTACGCCGTGGTCGCGGTCTTGCTGCTGAAACAGCCGGACGTCGGCCAGACCCTGGTGGTGACCGCCATTTTCGGCGTCCAGTTCTTCCTGGCCGGCCTGCCGATGCTCCTGGTGGTGGCCGGCGGCGTCCTGGCGGTGCTGGGCGGGATCGGCGCCTATTTCGTCTTCGGCCACGTGCAATCCCGCATCGATCGTTTCCTCGATCCGTCGGGCGACGGCGCCTATCAGGTGACCACCGCGCTGAACGCCTTCAAGGCTGGCGGCCTGCTGGGGCGCGGCCCCGGCGAGGGCCGCATCAAGCTGGTTCTGCCCGACGCCCACACCGACTTCATCATGGCGGTGGCCGGCGAGGAATTCGGCATCGCCCTGTGCCTGGTGGTGCTGGTGCTGTTCGCCTTCATCGTGCTGCGCGGTTTCTCGCGGCTGATGCGCGACGACAATCTGTTCGTGGTGCTGGCCGCCGCCGGGCTGCTGGTGCAGTTCGGCCTGCAGGCCATCATCAACATGGCCTCCACCCTGCGGCTGATGCCGACCAAGGGCATGACCCTGCCGTTCATTTCCTATGGCGGCTCGTCCATGCTGGCCTTGGCCTTGGGCATGGGCATGGTGTTGGCGCTGACCCGCAAGCGTTACGGCCACGAGGAGCTTGAACCATGAGCAAGCCCTTCGCCCTGCTGGCCGCCGGCGGAACCGGCGGCCACGTCTTCCCGGCGGAAGCCCTGGCCGCCGAGTTGATCAACCGCGGCTGGCGCCTGGGTCTGGTCACCGACAAACGCGGCCAGAATTACGGCGGCACTTTGGGGACCCTGGAAACCTTCCGCATCTGCGCCGGCGGCATCGCCGGGCGCGGCCTGATGGCCCGCGCCCGCGCCGTCCTGGAACTGGGCTTCGGCGTGTTGCAGGCCCGCGCCATCCTGAAGAAGGAACGTCCCAACGTGGTGGTGGGCTTCGGCGGCTATGCCAGCGTGCCGACCATGGTCGCCGCCGCGTCGTTGGGCATCCCCACCATCATCCATGAACAAAACGGCGTGCTGGGCCGCGCCAACCGCCTGTTGGCGTCCAAGGCGCGGGCCATCGCCATTTCCTATGCGCAGATCGCCCATGTGGCGGAAAGCTGCAAGACCAAGCTGCGCCATACCGGCATGCCGGTGCGGGCCGCCGTGCAGGCCCTGGGCGCCACCCCCTATCCGTCCCTGGACGAAAACAGCCCCATCCATCTGGTGGTCCTTGGCGGCAGCCAAGGGGCCAAGGTGCTGTCGGAAGTGGTTCCCGCCGCGCTTACCAGCCTGCCGGCCGAATTGCAGTCCCGCATCCACATTTCCCAGCAATGCCGGCCGGAAGACCTGGATCAGGTGCGCACCGCCTATGCGGCCAGCCCGATCACCGCCACCCTGGACAGCTTCTTCGCCGACATCCCCCAGCGTCTGGCCGCCGCCCACCTGGTCATCGCCCGTTCGGGGGCGTCGACCATGGCGGAACTGACCACTTTGGGTCGCCCGGCCATCCTGGTGCCCTATCCGCACGCCATCGACGACCATCAGACCGCCAACGCCCGCGCACTCGACGAAGCCGGCGGCGGCTGGCTGATGCCGCAAACCGGCTTCACCGCCCCGGCCCTGGCCGCCCGCCTGCAAGCCCTGTTCGCCCAGGCCGAAACATTGGCCCGCGCCGCCCAATGCGCCAAGAATTCCGGCCGCCCCGACGCCGCCGCCCGGCTGGCCGATCTGGTGGCCGAAACCGCACAAGTCCAGGAGTCCCGCACATGAGAACCATGCCGCTTTCCATCGGCGCCATCCATTTCGTCGGCATCGGCGGCATCGGCATGTCGGGCATCGCCGAGATCCTGGTCAATCTGGGCTACACGGTGCAGGGCTCGGACATCGCCGACAACTACAACGTCGAACGGCTGCGCAAGCTGGGCGTCACCGTGCAGATCGGCCACCGGTCCGAAAACCTGGACCAGGCCCGCGTCGTCGTGGTGTCGTCCGCCGTCAAGGCCGACAACCCGGAAGTGGTGGCCGCCCGCTCCAAGATGGTTCCGGTAGTGCGCCGCGCCGAGATGCTGGCCGAGCTGATGCGCCTGAAATCGGCCATCGCCGTCGGCGGCACCCACGGCAAGACCACCACCACCACCCTGGTTTCCGCCATGCTGGACGCCGCCGGCATGGACCCCACCATCATCAATGGCGGCATCATCAACGCCTATGGCACCAACGCCCGGCTGGGCGCCGGCGAGTGGATGGTGGTGGAAGCCGACGAGTCCGACGGCACCTTCACCAAGCTGCCGGCCACCGCCGTGGTGGTGACCAACATCGACCCCGAGCACATGGACCATTACGGGTCGTTCGACAAGCTGCGCGACGCTTTCCGCACCTTCGTCGAGAACATTCCGTTCTATGGATTCGCCGCCTGCTGCATCGACCACCCGGAAGTCCAGGCGCTGATCGCCCGCGTGCCCGACCGCAAGATCGTCACCTACGGCTTTTCCCCCCAGGCGATGATCCGCGCCACCAACGTGAAAATCGGCCCCGGCGGCGCCCGCTACGACGTGGTGGTCACCGACCGCATCACCGGCAAGACCCGCATCATCGACGACGTCCGCCTGCCCATGTATGGCGAACACAACGTGCAGAACTCGCTGGCCGCCATCGCCTGCGCCAACGAACTGGGCCTGACCAACGACGTGGTCCGGAAGGCGCTGGGCAATTTCTCGGGCGTCAAGCGCCGTTTCACCAAGACCGGCGAAGCCAAGGGCGTCACGATCATCGACGATTACGGCCACCATCCGGTCGAGATCGCCGCCGTGTTGAAGGCGGCGCGGTCGGCCACCACCGGCAACGTCATCGCCGTGGTGCAGCCGCACCGTTACTCGCGCCTGTCGTCGCTGTTCCCCGAGTTCTGCACCTGCTTCAACGATGCCGACACGGTAATCGTCGCCGACGTCTACGCCGCTGGCGAGCAGCCCATCCCCGGCGCCGACCGCGATTCCCTGGTCACCGGTTTGCAGGAACACGGCCATCGCCAAGTGCTGGCGCTGCCGGACGCGTCGGCTTTGGCCGGCATGGTGGGCGATCTGGCCGGCAACGGCGACATGGTGGTGTGCCTGGGCGCCGGCAACATCACCCAGTGGGCGCATGCGCTTCCGGCGCAACTGGAAGCCCTGCCGGCCAAGGGAGGTGCAGAATAATGAACGCAGCCCCGCGGAAAACCTGGATCAAGTCGCTGCCCAAGACGCGCGGTCGCCTGACCGTGGACGCGCCTTTGGGCGGGCTGACCTGGTTCCGCGTCGGCGGCAACGCCGAGGTGCTGTTCCGTCCCGCCGACGTGGACGACCTGGCCGAGTTCCTGGCCGAATTGCCGGCCGAGGTAGCGGTCACGGTGATCGGTGTCGGATCGAACCTTCTGGTGCGTGACGGCGGCGTCGAAGGCGTGGTGATCCGCCTGGGCGGCGCCTTCGCCCAAATCGACGTCATGGACGACATCATCACCGCCGGAGCCGGGGCGCTTGACCTGAACGTGGCGCTGACCGCCCAGGAACTCGGCCTGACCGGATTGGAATTCCTGTCCGGCGTGCCCGGCACCATCGGCGGCGCACTGCGCATGAATGCCGGGGCGTTTGGCGGCGAGATGAAGGACGTGACCCTGTCGGCCACCGCCATCGACCGCACCGGCACCACCCAGTTGCTGACACTGGCCGACCTGGACATGAGCTATCGCCATTGCGGCTGCCCCGAGGATTTCATCTTCCTGTCGGCCACGTTGCAGGGCAAGCGCGGCGCCGCCGCCGCCATTTCCCAGAAGATGGCCGACATCAAGCAGGCGCGTGAGGACAGCCAGCCCACAAGGGTGCGCACCGGCGGCTCCACCTTCGCCAATCCAGACGGCATGAAGGCGTGGGAACTGATCGACAAGGCCGGCTGCCGCGGTCTGGTGATCGGCGGCGCCCAGGTGTCGGAAAAGCACTGCAACTTCCTTTTGAACCTGGGCGACGCCACCGCCGCCGACATCGAATCCCTGGGCGAGGAAGTGCGCCGCCGGGTCAAGGAAACCAGCGGAATCGAACTGGAATGGGAAATCCGCCGCATCGGCGTCGAAGGAGATGCGTCATGAGCCGTCGCGTCACTGTCCTGATGGGGGGAACCTCGTCCGAACGCGAGGTTTCCCTTCGTTCGGGGGCCGCCGCCGCCAAGGCGCTGGTCGAGGCCGGGTTCGTGGTCGAAACCGTCGATGTCGGCGCCGACATTTCCAAACTGGTGGCCGACATCGCCGCCAGCAAGCCGGACGTGGTGTTCAACGCGCTGCACGGCCGGTTCGGCGAGGACGGCTGCGTCCAGGGTCTGCTGAACCTGATGGGAATTCCCTATACCCATTCCGGCCTGCTGGCCAGTGCAGCCGCCATGGACAAGGCGTTCTCGCGCCAGTTGTTCGCCCAAGCCGGGCTGCCGGTGGCCAAGGGCTTGGTGGTGCGTCGCGCCGATGGCGGCGCCGATCCCATGGAACGCCCCTTCGTGGTCAAGCCGGTCAACGAAGGCTCCTCCGTCGGCGTCTACATCATGAAGCCCGGCGACAACCGCGATCCCTTGGGCGAATGGCCGTTCCAGGCCGACCACGTGCTGGTGGAGGAATTCGTCCCCGGCCGCGAGCTGACCGTCGCCGTGATGGGCGACAAAGCCTTGGGGTGCCTGGAAATCACCTCGGAACGCGGTTTCTACGATTACGACGCCAAATACGCGCCGGGCGGATCGCAACACATCATGCCGGCCCCGGTTCCCGCCGACATCTACGCCGAAGCCTGCCGGCTGGCCGTCGAAGCCCACAAGGTGCTGGGTTGTCGCGGCGTGTCCAGGGCCGATTTGCGCTATGACGACACCCAGGCCGGCCGGTCGCGGCTGGTGATCTTGGAAGTCAACACCCAGCCGGGGATGACGGCGACCTCGTTGGTCCCCGACATCGCGTCCTATTGCGGCATCAGCTTCCCCGAACTGGTGCGCTGGATGGTCGAACAAGCGGAGTGCGACGCATGAGCGACAACGACATCATCATCACCGCCGAGGACCGCCTGACGCCCGCCACCACCGCCGACACGGTGGAACTGCCGCGGCTGTCGCGCCCGCGCCGCGCCGCCAAGCCCGCTAAGGAAAAGCGCGACGTCCGCGCCGAAGGCCGTCCTGAAAGCAAGCCCAAGAAGACCCGGCGCCGTCTGCCTCTGCCGCGCTTCGACTTCACGCCGTTGCAAAAACTGTCGGCGGCCGGCATCGCCATGACCACCATCGTCGTCGGCGGCGCTGTCATCTGGCATTCCGGCATCATCCAGCGCACCACCCAGACCGCCGTCGCCACGGTGCTGGACGCCACCGCCCGCCTGGGTTTCCGCATCGACGAGATCACCATCGCCGGGCGTGGCCGCACCTCCATGGACCAGGTGGCCTCCGCTTTGGGCGCGACCCATGGCAGCCCCATCCTGGCGGTTGACCTGCAACAGGTGAAGGATCGCCTGGAAGCCCTGCCCTCGGTCAAGGTGGCCGCCGTCGAACGGCGCCTGCCCGACCAGATGCACATCGCCATCGTCGAACGCCAGCCCATCGCCATCTGGCAGAACAACGGCCAGCACGTCCTGGTGGACAAGACCGGCCAAGTGATCCCCGGCGCCATCACCGGATACGAGAGCCTGCCCCTGGTGGTCGGCGACGGCGCCAACACCCGGGCCGACGAATTGCTGGCCATGCTAGCCAGCGAGCCCAGCCTGGCCCCCCGCGTCAAGGCCGCCATCCATGTGGGCAACCGCCGCTGGAACCTGATGCTGGACGATCCCCAGGACGGCCTGGAAGTGCGCCTGCCGGAAGAGGAAGCCAAGGATGCCTGGCACCGTCTCGCCGACCTGGAACGGGCCCAGGGCCTGTCGGCCCGTCAGGTGCGCATGGTCGATCTGCGCATCCCCGACCGCATGGTGCTGAAAACCGAACGCGCCTCGACCCCGCCCGAACCCGGCAAGGGCCGCAAGGACAACGGAGCCTGAGCATGCGCAACGGACTGATCGCGGCGTTGGATGTGGGCAGCACCAAGGTGTGCTGTTTCCTGGCGCGTCTTCAGGAAGACGGCCACCCGCGCATCGTCGGCATCGGTCATCAGGTGGCGCGCGGCATGCGGGCAGGCGCGGTGGTCGACCTGGAAGAACTGGAACATTCCATCCGCGCTTCCGTCGACGCCGCCGAGGACATGGCCGGCGAACGGGTCAAAGCGGTGGTGGTCAATTTGTCGGGCGGGGCTCCGGGTTCCACCAACGTCAAGGTGGAAGTGGCGATGAACGGCCACGCCGTCAACGAAGCCGACATCCGCCGCATGCTGGACCACGGCCGCGCCCACCACGAAAGCGCCGACCGCGACCTGATCCACGCCATTCCGGTGGACTACACCATCGACGGCAACGAAGGCATCCGCGACCCGCGCGGCATGTACGGCGAGCGCCTGGGCGTCGCCATCCACGTCATATCCGCCGCCATCGGCCCGGTGCGCAACCTGATGACCGTGGTCCATCGCTGTCATCTGGATATCGAGGCCCGGGTGGTCAGCCCCTTCGCCTCGGGTCTGGCCTGCCTGGTCGAGGACGAAAAGGAACTGGGCGTCACCTGCATCGACATGGGCGGCGGCACCACCTCCATCGCCGTCTTCGTCGCCGGCCAACTGGTGCACACCGACGTCATCGCCGTGGGCGGCCACCACGTCACCAACGACATCGCCCGTGGTCTGTCGACGCCCCTGAACTACGCCGAGCGCATGAAGACGCTGTACGGCAGCGCCATCCCGTCACCGTCCGACGACCGCGAGATGCTGAAGGTGCCGTTGGTGGGCGAGGACGAGGACGCCGCCTCGAACACCGTGCCGCGTTCCATGCTGATCCAGATCATCCAGCCGCGTCTGGAAGAGACCCTGGAACTGGTGCGCTCGCACCTGGAAAAAAGCGGCTTCGACAAGATGGCCGGCCGCCGCGTGGTGTTGACCGGCGGCGCCAGCCAGATGCAGGGCGTGCGCGACCTGGCCGGCCTGGTGCTGGACAAGCAGGTCCGCCTGGGCCGCCCGGTCGGCCTGCACGGCCTGCCCGAATCCACCAACGGTCCGGCCTTTTCCACTTGTGCCGGATTGATCCGTTACGCCATGGCGCACCAGCCCGTGGTCAAGGCCGGCAAGAAAGCCGTCCCCGAGACGACGGGCGCCAGCGGCTGGGGCCGCGTCGGCGCCTGGCTCAAAAGGAATTTCTAGGTTTCAAAAGGCCAAAAGGCCAAAACAGCGCGGAGGTATCAATGCTCAACTTTCTGCCCGGTAATCCACAGGACCTGAAGCCCAAGATCACCGTCGTCGGCGTCGGCGGCGCCGGTGGCAACGCCGTCAACAACATGATCGCCATGCATCTGGAAGGCGTCGAGTTCATCGTCGCCAACACCGACGCCCAGGCCATCAACCAGTCGCGCACCGAACGCCGCGTGCAACTGGGCACCACCGTCGCCGCCGGCCTGGGTGCCGGTTCGCGCCCCGAGATCGGCCGCGCCGCCGCCGAGGAAAGCCTTGAGGAAGTGGTCGGCCAGATCGCCGGCGCCAACATGGTGTTCATCACCGCCGGCATGGGCGGCGGCACCGGATCGGGCGCCGCCCCCGTCATCGCCCGGGCGGCCCGCGACCAGGGCATCCTGACCGTCGGCGTGGTCACCAAGCCGTTCCATTTCGAAGGCGCGCACCGCATGCGCACCGCCGAAGCGGCCATCGAGGAACTGTCGCAATACGTCGACACCCTGATCATCATCCCCAACCAGAACCTGTTCCGCATCGCCACCGAACGTACCACCTTCGCCGACGCCTTCAAGATGGCCGACGACGTGCTGTATTCGGGCGTGCGCGGCGTCACCGACCTGATGATCAAGCCCGGCCTGATCAACCTGGACTTCGCCGACATCCGCACGGTGATGAGCGAGATGGGCAAGGCGATGATGGGCACCGGCGAGGCCGAAGGCGACAAGCGCGCCATCGAGGCCGCCGAAGCCGCCATTTCCAACCCGCTGTTGGACGACGCCAGCATGAAGGGCGCCAAGGGCGTCTTGATCAACATCACCGGCGGCATGGACATGACCCTGTTCGAAGCCGACGAAGCCGCCAACCGCATCCGCGACGAAGTGGATCCCGACGCCAACATCATCTTCGGCTCCACCTTCGACGAGGCGCTGAACGGCAAGATGCGCGTCTCGGTGGTCGCCACCGGCATCGCCAGCGAAGCCGCCGCCCAGCCCAAACCCACCGTGGTCACCGTCACCCAGACCCAGCCGCCGCCGCAGACCCGCGTCGCCGTCGGCGGCGGCCAGGGCGGCAACTTCCGTCCCACCGTAGTGACCGCCGCCGCCGCCCCCGCCGTGGCGCAGACCGCCGCCATCGCCCAGCCGGCGACGGAACCCACCCTGGCCCGTCCCGCCGCGGCGGCCACCCCCGCCCAACCGGCGGTGAGCGCCCAGTTGCGCATGGCCCAACCCGCCGTGGCCCAACCCGCCATGGAGCAACCCAGCATTGAACGCGCCCCGGCGCAGGTGGCGGCCCCGCGCATGGACACCCAACTGCGCCTGGATCCTTTCCTGGACCGTCCGGCGCCGTCCTCCATCGCGGCGGATTTCCGCGCCGACCATGACATGGGCCAGATGACTCACGCGGTGAGCCAGATCACCGAAAGCGTCGAGGCGGTCCATCAGCCCGCCGCCATGGCGGCTTCGCCCGCCCTGGCGCCGCAGCAGCGGCAACCGCTGCCCCAGCGTCAGCCCGAGCCCCAGCGCCACGCCGAGGAACCCCGCCGCGCCGGCGGCCTGTTCGGTCTTCTGGGCCGTCGCGCCGCCCC